>JBBKXP010000297.1:0-5281 GCA_037969545.1 Paracoccaceae bacterium
GATATAGACCGGGATCGTGCGCGTGCCTTCGTCTGCAACCGGGTTGATGCGGACGACGACACCTTCGAAAATCCGGCGCGGAATGCCGTCGACGCGGACTTCGACACTCTGGCCGGGTCTGAGCTCGGCCCCGGCACCGACGGGCGCGTTGCCCTGCATTTCCATCCGCGCGAGGTCGACCACGGTCAGCATCGGCGAGCCGGTGGAAACGTATTGGCCCGGCTCGACCGAGCGGGCCGACACCACGCCGCTGAACGGGGCGCGAACCGTCGCGTTGCTCAATCGCAGTTCGGCGCCGCTCACCTGATCCTCAAGCGCGCTGAGGTTGGCACGCAGGGCGGTCACATTGGCCTGGGCCTCGTCGAGGCTGGACGCGGTCGTTACGCCACGCCCGATCAGCGCCTCGACCCGTTCAAGTTGCACTTCGGCAAGGTTCAGTTGTGCGCGGGTCGCATTGGCGTTGTTGCGGACCTGATCGCGTTCCAGGGTCAGGGTCTCGACATCGACCTGCACCAGCACGTCGCCCGCCCCGACAGCATCGCCGGGCTGCACGCGCACCTCCTCAATCCGGCCGTTGACCTGGCTCGACAGTTGCGCCTGCCGCGTCGGCGCGAGCGTACCGATCACCCGAACCGTGCGTTGCAATGTCCGAGGCTCGACCACCGCCAATTCGGCAGTGTTGACCTGCATGAGGATCTGGGGCTCGGGCGGCAAGGCGGCCTCGGCGACGGCTGTTGGGCCCGTCGCAGTGGTGGTCGAATAATAATAATATCCGGCGCCCCCGACGATCAGCAGGAACAGAAAGACCCAAGGCCACCGGCGTCGCCGCTTCGGCAAGCCGTTGCGCGCACGCCAGTCCCGTTCGAACTCGGGCTTGCTCATCGCCCAGGTCGGTTTCGATCCGTCGCCCTTCGGCGTATCGGTCGTGTCGCTCTTTTGGACTGTAACGGAACTGGACATGACGCAAGCCTCCTCAGGCGGGGTAACACAGGAACGGGTCTGCGCGGCGCGGCCAGAACGGCCGCGCCGGACGGTATCAGGCGGCGCGGACCCAGGTCCAGGCGGCATCATCATCTGCAAGGTCGAACATCTTCATCTCAAACGGCATCAGCGCCGACGCGGCGCCGACCATCGCCTTCATCCAGCCGGGCGCACCGACAACGGCATAGCGGCGAAGGTGCGTGATCGCGCCAATCTTGCCTCCCATGACGGATCCATTCGTGAGGATCGCAGGATCGAAGCCTTCCCAGTCCTTGAACCGCACGAGGAGATCGACCTTGTCGTCGCCCTTCATATGCGCCTCCATCGGCGCCAGAACCTTCTCCACGTCCGCCGAAGTGATCTTGCCGTCGACCTCGTAAGCGATAAGGCCGTCCTTGCCGTCCGACAGTAGCGTGACGCCGCCGCCGGTGGCGGACGTCGCCTTTGCGGGCAGGTCGGATGCGAAGGCCTCGGCGGCCGCGACGTCGGTGGAGCCAAAGCTCTTCATGTCGATCATCGGCAGGATCGGATCGATCCATTTCATCACCGCTCCGAAGGCCTGCATGTCGGTTACAAGCGCCATCTTCGCGATCTTGGCCCACTGCGTCATCATGCCGAATTCGAACTTTGCATCCTCGGCCAAGGCGTTTGCGGTCAGATCCTTCAAGCCTTCGGCCCGGATGACGAGGCCGAGCGGGCCATCCCCCTTCAGCACCGGAGTGAGGTCGCGCTCCATCGTCTCGATGTCGGCCTTTTTGACGACGCCACTCAACGTCAGTTCAAAGACGTTCGGTTTCAATTCTCTTACCTTCAGCATGGGTTTTCCTTTGCGTTCGGTCATTCGGACGGGGTGGTTCCCCCGCTCCGGCAGTGCCTCAGTCGCCCGCGATCGCGCGCAGCATGAGGCGGTATTCGGTTGGACTGGACAGCGCGATGCTGCCTTGCGGCAGGCCCAGAAGCCGGTCGATCAATCTGCCTTCGGCCAGCATACGATCATCCAGAAGGGTCGTCGCCCCGTCCAGATCGCCCGCCGCGACAGTCCGAAGCGCAGCTTCGGACACGGCCCGGCGACCGTAAGCCAGTGCAATGATGGTCTCGGCGGCAAGATCGCCATCGGGTACGTCGAAACGACCCTCTGCAACGCCGTCGGCAATCATCCCGCGCAACACCGGCAGGACGGCGGCATTTGATGCAGCCGCGATCCGGTGGAACAGGACATCGTTGCCGGGGCGCAGCATCACATCCATGAAAAACTTCAACTTCGGCCCGTGTTCGGCCTTCCAACGGATCGACTCCGCAAGAAAGGCGTTAAAGCGCGCCAGCGCGTTGCCCCGCGTCTTGACGCGCGCGGCCTCCGACGCGGTCAGTGCCTCGCGAGTGAAACGTTCGACGACACCGTCAAGCAGATCCTCCTTGGCTGTAAAGTGGTGATAGAATCCACCTTTCGAGATGCCCGCCGCGTCGAGAACGTCTGCAATCGTCACATCGTCCCACCCTCGCGAGAAGAAAAGTGCTTGTGCCGCATCAAGGATTCCAGCCCGCCGCGACTCCGGTGCCATGCGCTGACGTCGTGGCGCGTCTGCCTCGCGAGTTTTTGGGTCGCCCTTCATGGCAAGCTCTCATATACAAACCGACGGTCGGTATGTAGCGGTAGTTCTGACGTTCGTCAAGCCAGTGGTTTGAAAGACGGCAACGCGGATCAAGGAAACCACGGCAACATCTCGATATGTTCGTCGGGCGAACAACCGGACGCCCGCCATCAAGGGAAGACGTCGCAAAATCGGAAATCCAAACTGGCGGACCGTCGCGGTGACAAGTCACTCGCGTTGCTGGTTCGAGGAACCATTCTTTCCTCTTCAAGTTGTTGCCTCACAGTGTATGCACTCGCGCCGTGAAAGCGGAGAAACCCCACATGCGGAATGTTTTCTATCTCATCGGCGTGATCATCGTCGTTCTGGCGATTGTCGGTTTTTTACTTTGAGCTTGAACAGGAGAAAATGATGACGACGCCCAACCGCCCCGAAATCAATCCCAATCCGTCCATCGCAGGCACGACAAAGAAAACGGCTGACAATCTGGTCGGCAAGGCCAAGAACGCGGCCGATGATGCAATGGAAAAAACCACGCAGGTTGCCGCCACACAAGCCAACGCCGCGAAATCCTCAGTCGCCGACGAAATGTCCGGCGTCGCCTCCGCACTCAGGTCCGCTGCCGAAGAGATGCGCAGCGGCTCGCCGCAAGAACGCACCTTCGGACAGATTGCCGAAGGTCTCGCCGACGCCTCTGACGCACTGCGCGACAAGGACCTCAGCACGATCGTGCGGGACGCCACGCAGTTTGCCCGCAGCAACCCGCTTGTGTTTCTGGGCGGCGCTGCGTTGATCGGATTTGCCGCAACGCGTTTCGCCAAAGCCTCTGCCGACTCTGCAGCAACAGAATCTGGCCAACATACCACTTTGGCCTCAGCACATGGAGACATGTCGTGAGTGACACCAACCCGAGCAAGAGCGCCGGCGGCTTGCTGTCCGATGCGATGAACAACGTCAGTTCGCTGGTGCGCAACGAGGTCGATCTCGCACGTGCCGAAATCAGCGAGAATATCAGCAAGGCAGGCGTCGCCGTCGGCCTGATTGCCGGTGCAGCCATCATTGCATTGGTGGCACTGAACGTTCTTGCCGCTGCATTGGTCGCGGCCCTGACCGAGGCGGGCATCGAAGCCGGCTGGGCGGCCCTGATTATCGGCGCAGTTCTCGCTGTGATCGCTTTTATCCTGATGGGCAAAGGCGTCAATGACCTGAAACTTTCAAGCCTCGCGCCGACACGGACAGTCAAGAATGTAAAGCGTGATGCCGCAGCCGTAAAGGAAGCATACGATGACAAACGATAGCCGTACGCCAGAGGAAATCGAGCGCGAGATCGAGGCACAGCGCTTGGATCTGACGTCGAACCTCGAGGACCTGCAGAACAAGTTCTCCATCGATACACTCGTTCGCCAGATTGGCGATCAGTTCCGCGAGCATGGCGGTGATCTGGGTCGATCCGTTTCGAACCAGGTCAAGGCGAACCCCATCCCGCTCGCCCTGACCGGAATCGGTCTGGCATGGATGATGTTCGGAAATTCGCAAAGGCCCACGCCGGCAAGCGGTTTCAGCAGCGCAGAGGTCGACGATCAGGGGTCGCGCCTTTCTCGGAACAGGTCCTACAGGCCACCGCTTGGAAAGGGTGTAGTCCATGACACAAGCCCGTCATGGTCACGCGATGAACACAATGACCGTCAAGGCTACACCGGTCGCATTTCCGAACGGGCGCAATATGCCAAGGCCAAGGCGGGCGAAGGCGCGGACGCGGTCAAAAGCGGGCTTTCATCGGCAGCTTCATCCGTTGCCGACACCGCCGCCTCGGCCAAATCGACGATCACCAGCGGCGCGCAATCCCTGCAACACAGCGTTGCAGAGGCAGGCAGCCGGATTGCCGAAGGCACCGAATCCCTGACCGAAGAGGGTCGCAAGCGCGTTATCGCGGCCCGCCAGAGGGCCGTAGAGATGCAACGGTCAACGATGCGCTCGGTAAGCGAAGGCGCCGATGCGGCGGTCGACTTTTACGATCGCCAACCCTTGGTCGTCGGCGCCATCGCACTCGCATTCGGCGCCGCCCTCGGTGGGGCGTTGCCGCGCACCAAGGTCGAAGACGACCTGATGGGCGATCAAAGCGATACCCTGTATCACGAGGCGGAGCGGATCTTTGAGGAAGAAAAATCCAAGGCGGTCAAGGTCGCCCAATCGGTAAAGGACGAAGTGAAGGATATCGCCGCCGAGGCGAAGGCCGATCTCGACGGTGGCGCGCCAGGTGAAAAAACTGCCGCTCAGGCAGTGGGTGACAAAGCCCGGTCGGCGGCGGATCGCGTGGTGGATGCCGCCAGGACGACAGCCAAAGACGAAAATCTGGGCAAGCCGAAAACCTGAAGACCACGTGAAAGGGGCCGTGCGCGGCCCCTTTCCTTTTTCCGACGATGAGGACTGCCCATGACACGTGGTCGCGACGCCGCAACGCCGGCAGAAATACCGGCTGTTGGCTGGAAAGACGTGGCCTTTCGCGTCAAGGACGAAATCGCCAAGGACCGCGTGGGCCTGCTTGCCGCCGGGGTGGCGTTCTATGGCCTGCTGGCACTTTTTCCGGCCATTACCGCCGTGATCGCCATTAGCGGCCTGTTGATAGAGCCGAACCTGATCGTCGCACAGCTCAACACTCTTTCGGGGCTTGTGCCGGAAGAAGTGATCACGATCGTAACCAAGCAGGCTAC
>JBBKXP010000298.1:0-5483 GCA_037969545.1 Paracoccaceae bacterium
ATTGCTTGTCTGTTCGATCGACACCAGCCGCGATCTCGGGGATTTTGTCCCCGCCCTCCGAATGCAACGCAGCATTTCATCTGCGGTGAACACGCCGTTGTCAGTCGAGATCGGTTCGACGACGCTTTGGGCAAAAACGGCAATGCCGGCACCTTCGGATGTAATGATGTGCGAATTGGCTGCTGCAATAACCGCGTCACCCGGCCGGCAATGCACCGCCATGGCGATTTGATTGCACATTGTACCGCTGGGAAGGAATATGGCCGCTTCCTGCCCAAGAAGTTCTGCAACGCGACTGTTGAGTGCATTGACCGACGGATCTTCGCCCCGCTGTTCATCCCCCACGTCTGCGTCAGCCATGGCATGGCGCATGGCCGGGCATGGCTTCGTTGCGGTGTCGCTGACCAGATCGATGCGCAGGGGTGGCACAGGCGAGGCCACCGAATCAGCCGCCGTTTTGTCGGATATGTGCAACGCCTTCGCGAACGGCTGTCACTGCCTGCTCGATATCATCTTCGTTATTGTAGACGTGCAGCCCGAACCGCAGCTGGCCCCGCCTGATGGTATGCGAAATCTTTCGCTCCCCTAGAAACTCGGAAAGCGGCTGGATCAGCGGATCACTGGAAAAGCCGTGACCACCGACGTCGGGCTTGCCGAGGGTCAGCAAATTGGATTGCAAGGGGCCGTTTCCGGGAACGGCAGGTGTTATGCCAGCGCTTGAAATACCCTCATGAAGCAGCGAAACCAGATCCAGAACACGTTTTTCTGTTGCCTCGCTGCCAAATTCCAGGAGCAGTCCGATGGACGCATCAGCAGCGTATGCGCCGGCCAGATTATAACTGCCGACTTCGAAACGACGACTATCTGGCTGATACTCGTATTCACCACTGCCCATTGTCGAGTGATCATCTGTCTCTTGCAGGACGGAAGAGCGCGAAAGATAGGCCGGCGACAACCGGTCGATCCACTTTGGCGAAACGTACAGGAAACCGTACCCGTAAAGCCCCAGCAGGCCCTTGGAGGTTGATGTCGCGAAGGCATCGATGGGTTCGTCTGACAGGGAATGGTGCAAGATTCCTGCCGACTGAACGCCATCAACCAGCAGCAGGACATCGGCCTTGCGACATGCCTCGCCAAGCTTTCGCAGATCCGTCCGATGGCCGGGGGCAAAAGTGACCGATGCAGCGGTCATGACACGCGTCCGGTGATCGATCGCGGCAATCATGCTGTCGACGTCGATCGCGCCACTGGGCAGCGGTTCGACAAAACGCGTTTCGATGCCGCGGGACCGCAGGCGCAACCACGGGTAGATATTGTTGGGATGCTCTGCGTCCGATGACAGCACGACATTGTCACCGTCTTTCCAAGGATACGCCCAAGCAATGCTGTTTACACTGTCAGATACGTTTCGCGTAGCGGCCACCGTACTTTGAGCGACGTTCATCAGCCGGGCAAATTTTTCACGCGATGATGTGACACGTATCTCGTGCTCACCGCGGTCAATCGTTGCCATGGCAAGGTGATCGAGAAACGTCTCGACCGACGAACGAACCTGATCGTGCAATATCATCTTGTTGCAGATCGAAAGATAGGTCTGTGCCTTCAAGGCCGGAAATCCCTGCCGAAACTGTTCAAACGCGGCTGTGTCTGCCTTGGTGGTTTGTGTCTGGTAGTTCATTGTCATGCTCGCTCTTGATTATGAGGAAGGGCTCGGGACCGAGCGACAGCAAAAATTGCCGCCATCGGATTTTTGTTTAGGGTCAATGAGCCAGTATCTGACTCAAGAACAATCTGGTCCGTGCATTCTGTGGGTTAGAGAAAAATTCGGCCGGGGGCGCGACCTCGACGATTTCGCCATCATCCATGAACACGACACGATCAGCGATCTGGCGGGCGAACCCCATCTCATGGGTCACGACAATCATTGTCATTCCGGCTTTGGCCAGTTCGACCATCGCCTCCAGAACTTCGCCAATCATCTCTGGATCAAGCGCCGATGTCGGCTCGTCGAACAGCATTACCTTTGGCTCCATGATCAAGGCGCGGGCGATTGCAACGCGCTGTTGTTGACCACCCGAAAGCTCTCCTGGATATTTCAAGACCTGCTCGGGGATGCGGACCATTTCCAATAGCTCCATTGCCTTGGCGCGCACCTCCCGCTCGGGGCGCCCCTGAACGCTGCATGGGCCGAGTGTGAGGTTTTCCAATACCGTCAGATGCGGAAACAGGTTGAACTGCTGGAAAACCATTCCGACTGATCGTCGGACCATTTCGATGCTTTTGCGATGTTCAGTGACTTCGACGCCATCAACCCGGATACTGCCTTCCTGATGCTGTTCAAGCCCGTTTACACAGCGGATCAAGGTCGACTTTCCAGACCCTGAAGGCCCGCAAACCACGATACGCTCACCTGACCCCACTGAAAAGTTCACATCTCGCAGCACATGGAAATCACCAAACCATTTGTTGAGATTGCGAAACTCAACCATGGCCTCGGTCTCGACGTCCTTCATGGCGTTCTCCTACCTGAGGGATTGTAATTCGTGTTTCAATAGTTTCTCCGCGCTGATAAACTTCGTTCTATGCCCATGCTGTACCGGGACATCGAGTAACAGAATGCAAAATACAGCATGAATACGAACAGATATCCTTCGGCGGAATAGCGCACCCAGATCGGATCATTGGTCGCAGCCTTGGTTGCGCCAAGGATATCGTAAAGCCCGATTATGCTGACGAACGTTGTATTCTTGAAGGCCCTGATCACATCATTCATAAGTGCCGGCAGAATGATTCGGAATGCTTGCGGCAATACGATCATCCTCGTGCGTTTCCAATAGCTCAGATTTATTGAATCCGCAGCCTCGTATTGGCCGCGCGGAATGGCCTGCAAGCCGCCCCTCACAACCTCGGCAGCATATGCCGCGAAAAAGATGATCATGCCGATCTGCGCGCGCATAAGCTTGTTGATCGTAAGCCCATCAGGCAGAAACAGCGGCAACATGAGCGCGGCCATGAAAAGCACGGTGACCAGCGGCACACCCCGCGTAATCTCGATGACGCCGGTACAGACAGCCTTGATCCCCGGCAAATTAGAGACACGGCCCAAGGCCAGCAGGACGGCCAGCGGAAGGCCACCCAGCACGGTGCCGACGAACAAAAGCAGAGTGAGCGGCAAGCCGCCCCACATGTGCGTTCCAACGACCGACAGACCGAGGATGCCACCATAAAGCAGCGCAATGGCAGCAGTTATCACAATCAGCCAGACGATGAGCAATTGCCACGACCAGAGTTTTCGGATGCCGCAGATCACGGTCATGCCGATGATCAAGATACAGGCGAGCGCGGCACGCCAGTGCTCTTCATAGGGATAGGTTCCAAAAAGTATCAGCCGGTATTTTTCGGGGATCAATGCCCAACAGGCACCTGCATCGGGCGCGCGACAGGCCGACCCGTCAGGACTGTACCAGACCGCATTAACAAGCACCCAGCGCAGCAAATCCGGCACGGCCAGGACCAGCGCAATGATGCAGAGCAAGGTAAGTATCGTGTTCGGGACACTTGAGAACAGGTTAGTCTGAACGCGCTCGATCAGCGCCTTTCGTCGGATGGCTGGCGGTAGCCGTTTGGAACTCTTCGAAGCGTTGGCGACAGGAGCCATTGGTCAATGCCCCCTTATCTGAATTGTTCGGTTATACAGATTCATCGCGATGGCAACTGAAAAGCTGATCAACAGGTACGCGGCCATCATGATTGACGTACATTCGATTGCCCTGCCCGTTAACGTGGTCGCCGTATTGGTGATGGTGAAAAGCTCCGGATAACCGATCGCAATTCCGAGAGAGCTATTCTTGATAAGGCTGACGTATTGCGCGGCTGCCGGCGGAACCATGACCCGAAGCGCCTGCGGCAGAATTACCCGGCGATAAAGTGTGAATTTACCAAGCCCGATTGATTGCGCCGCTTCAATCTGTCCGCGCGGAACCGATTGAACGCCGGACCGCACGATTTCGGCAAGAAAAGCCGCGATATAAAGCGAAAGACCGAGACAGAGCGCAACAAATTCTGGCGACATCGACATGCCACCGACGAAATTGAAGCCCCTAAGCTCTGGCACGCTCAGCTCGGTTTGCGCGCCGGCCGCAATCCATCCAAGAGCGGGCAGCCCGATGATAAGCGCAAAAATCACCGCAAGGTGTGCAGGGCGTGGGAGCCGAGGCGACAGTGTCGGCCGATTTTGCCACCTAAGAAAGGCGTAGGCGCCAAGACAGCCGATTGCAAAGAGCGAGACAGGAATGATGGCGGCACCGTCGGCGGGCCAAGGAATGTAAACACCGCGATTGCTGATGTATGCCCCCTCGAACGGCTCAATCGCCAGGCGTGCCGCCGGAGCCAGAGTTACAAGGGTATACCAGAAAGCGATCTGGACCAGTTGCGGCGTATTGCGAAACACCTCGACATAGCTGCCGGCGGCGCGCGCCAGCAGCAAATTGGGTGAAAGGCGGGCCACACCAAGTGATACCCCCAGAATCGTAGCGAACACCATGCTTACGATGGAAACGCGCAGTGCGTTCAGTATTCCGACGCCAAAAGCATAAGCATATGTCGCATCCGCATCAAAAGGGATCGGGCTTTCTCCGATGGAGAACCCTGCGACATCGTCAAGAAATCCAAACCCCATGGACATCCCGCGCGAGGCCAGCGTGGATTGCATGTTCCCGAACAGATACACCGCCACCGCAATGATCGCTGCAATCACCAGTATCTGGTAAACAACACTGCGCAACCCCATGATTTGCAAGCGCTTTGTCAGATTCTGGCGCGGCGCCGGACGCCGCCCCCTCTTGGGGGCGGCGGCGCTGGAATCGTCCATGGGAAGATACCCGGCGTTCAGTGTTTTGTCAGGCATTCAGACGTATTCCATCACACGACACTGAAAGATGCATGTACGCAGTGAACTGCGCATCGGTCAGTTGAAAGGCGGGGCATAAATCAGCCCACCGTCTGTCCAGAGGGCGTTGAGACCACGTTCCAACCCCAGAGGTGAACCCGCCCCGACATTTTTGTCGAAAACCTCTCCATAGTTGCCGACTTGCTTGATCACCTGATAGGCCCAATCGTTCGACAGACCCATTTTCGCGCCGGTTTCGCCTGAGACACCCAGCAACCGTTGAATGACGGCGTCATCACTTTTCAACATCTCGTCAACGTTCTGCGACGTGACGCCGGACTCTTCGGCCTGGAACATCGCATAGACGGTCCACGCAACCAGATCCCTCCACTGGGGATCGTCCTGGCGAACGACAGGTCCCATTGGATCTTTGCCATAAACCCCTGGAATGATCACGTAATCGCTGGGATTTGGCGCGACAGTCGCGCGGGTCGAGCTGAGGCCCGAGGTCGACTGAATATGAACGTCACATCTGCCGCTAAAATAGGCCGTGTTCAGCTCGGCCTGGTTTTCGATGACCACCGGAGTATAGGTC
>JBBKXP010000299.1:0-3840 GCA_037969545.1 Paracoccaceae bacterium
TGTATGGACGGCTCTACCCGCGCTGTCATCGGCGCTGCGGGCAGCGCGAAGTCCGGCGATGGTCAGTCCCGTCGCATGATGAACCGCTTCAAGACCGGTCAACTTCTCCCACCGTCCGACGGCGACATCGCAATAGGCCGGCGAAATCTCGATGCCTGCGCAAATGCGGCGGGACAGTTCAGCGGCCAGCAATGTCGTGCCCGAACCCAGAAACGGGTCAAGCACAACGTCTCCGATTGCAGTCACATCGAGGATCGCATCCCGGACAAGCCGGACTGGCTTCACGGTCGGGTGCAGTGAGAAATCGTCCTCCTCAGACTTCCGCCCGCCGGTCGCGCCAGCATAGCGCCAGAGGTTGCTGCGGTTCCGGCCATAGATGCCAAGCTGGACATTGTTAAGGTGCGGCGCTCCCGGACGCTTTGCCACGAGAACCAGTTCGTGTTGGCTTCGGTAGAGCGATCCCATGCCGGGCTTGTCCTTGCCCCATACGCACAAATTGATGAGTTCCAGGCCAAGCCCGCGCAGAACGCGCATCAGCACCTCGGCATGCCGCCAATCAATGCAAAAAAAGCCTATACCGCCGGGCTTGAAGGCCTTGGCCATGTTACCGGACGTGATCCGCAGAAAGTCCTCGTACTCGGCTTCCGACATTTCGCCAGAGGCCTCGGCGAATTCAGCGAATTTTCCAGCGCCGACGGAGATATCTTTTTTGACCGAAAGGTTAAAAGGGTGATCAGTGAACCCCGCTGAGACCGTCAGATCTCCGACTACGGTGTGGATGTCATCTACGTTGCGGGCGTTGCCGCAAAGGATGCGGTGAGGGCCGAGTTTCCAGAGATCCCCAGGGCAAGTTACGGCGGCCGCGTCGGGCTGGGGTAATGCCCCAAGCGTGTCGAGCGGGTCCGCCTCATCGGGGCCATGATCATCAAGAATAAGAATCCGGTCAATTTCCTGGTCATCGAAACCGGTTACGGACAGGTCCGGTTCGAACTCCAGCATGTATGCGAACTCTAGCTTAAGCGCCTGCTCGTCCCATTCGCCCCGTTCCTGGATCCGGTTCAAGGCGATCCGGAGAAGACGGATATCATCGTCGGAAAGGTCATCGACAATGATGCAGGGAATTTCCTTGAGATCGAGACGGCGCGCGGCCACAACCCGGGCATGGCCGTCGATGATTTCGCGGTCCTTGCCGAGGATGGGTGGGATGCGAAGTCCGAACCGCTGAATGGATCTGACTGCCCGCGAGACCTGCCTTTTGCTCTGCTTTCGGACCGGATGTCGCGCCGACACCAGAGAGGTCAGAGGCACGATTTCGATCTTGATTTCCGGCGTGAGGTCGTTGCGCAGCGCGGCTGCCTTATTAATTGGATCTTCGACCCCTTTGGCCGAGGGAACACCATTTTGTGCGGCATCCGGCTCAGCAGCGGATTTGGGCTGCATGCTTTTCGGCACGTTAATGAAGGTGACAGTCATGTTGGCACTTCCTTTCTCAATGATTTGAGGCAGGAAATGCGATCACTGAGAGACGCACTCCCCGCCCACGTTAGGCGGTTCATTCATCGTTCTCTCCAAAGCCAAGGTGGTGATGCCGCGGGAGTATTAGCAACGTGACGTTTGCACCATATCTTGTGGCAGTCAACAGAATTCTCAACTATAGGTTGACAAACGGGTCTCAGGGCGATAGGGCGAAATCGTGTTAGGCTTCGCAGGAACTGATCCAATCACGCCGCCAGCCGACGCTTTCTCAGTTTTGGACTACGGTCCTGCAACAGACTTACTGGCTTAGGGTTACCTCGCCGTCATCTCAGGCTTGGAGGAAGGGAGCGAAACAGAAATACGTATATTCTCTGATCCTGTGCGGACTCTTTCATTGCGCAAAATTCCTCGCATCAGACTTGGTGGAATTCTATCTAATGAAACACCGTCTTTGTTGCTCACAGTGGATGCAAGAAACACCTAATATCATTCGATAAGGTCATGAAAAAATAGAAATTTGTATCGAATCGTTTGTTCTATTGAACATAGCCTGAATTTTGAGCAGGTGCGCCAAGGAACGGCTTTTCTCGGCACGCCTGCGATCTTCGCAACCACATATATGGCCACGCGGTCGGCGAAACCTCGTCCGACCTAGTGGGCTCCGCGCGGGTTCGCCGCCATCCCCACCACCGCGCTCGATCCGACCCGCTGTCCGGCGTCTCCTGCGGTCCCCGCGCTTGTCGGGTCCGGGTCCCCATCAAATCTAATTGCCTCTGCTACTGCGCCTCGGGCGGCGGGGTGGAAGCCATCTCGGTGATAGCTTGGAATTCCGCCAGAAATTCCGGTCGATGCTGCATCAGGTAACGGACGATCCGGGCGTTCCCGAGCAATTTCCCCAGATACCCTTTTATGACAGTCAGCTGCAGGTGGTCCTTGCCGTAGGAGTCCTGGATCGATGTGATCCCTTCCTGCAACCGTGCTAGCTCACGTTCCATGCGGGCCATGGCCTCAGGTGTGATTCCCTTCATCTTCTTGGGTTTCTTCGTGTCGACCAACTGCGCCTGGGGCGTTCCCGCAAGGATCGCGGAGATGTATGCCGAAGTGTAATTGTTCGCGTTCATCATCAACTCGGCCGCCTCGATCTGGCGCATGGCTTTCATCTTGCGCAGGATTTCGAACACGGCGGTTGCGCAGTGTTTGTCCTTCAGGATACCGACGGCCTCTTCACAGATCCCGTCGAGGAGCTTGGCCTTACGCACAATGCTGCGCGGATTGAGGTCCAGCGCCAGGGCGATCTTTTCCTCGGAGACACCGCGCTCGATGGCCTTGCGGATCATCTTGTGCTCTTGGATAGGCGCAAGGCGACTGATCCGCTTGTTGTAGGTGAAGGCCTCGTCGTCTGTGGAGATCAGACATTCGACCTGTTCGACGCCGAGATCCTTCAGCACCTCGATCCGGATATGCCCATCGAGCAGCATATAGGTGTTTTCCTCACCCGTGGATCGCGTCACGACAGGCGGCTCGACCAGGCCAACCTCTTTGATGGATGCGGTAATCTGGCGATACTTGCGGCTGGATTTGACCGATGCGCTGAGAGCCCGCACGGGCAGGACGGCCTCTACCGGCAAGGTGACGCAGTCGCTTTCAAAGCCGAGCGTCACCGCGTCCGGGGTTTTGCGCTTGCCCCGGCTCATTCTGCTGCTCCCGCATCAAGCGATTGCCCGAGATATGTGGGTAGGGTGTCTAGCCCCTCCGCGCGCAAGAGCGTCAGGAAGTGGTCATCGTCGCGCAGCGAGCGAAACGCCTCCACGACGAACATCAGGCGGCCCTGCGTCAGTTCGGCCTTCTTGATCAGCAACTTCTGGCGCTCCGCTTCCTGTTGATAGGCACGCACCAGCGCATCGCTGGTCAGGGGTCGCTTGGCACCGTCACTTCTGCCGTAGCGGTTGCGATGAAGGTGCGGACCCTGTGCATCGCGCTGCTGGATGAGACGGCGCACGGCGGCGAGTTTCTTACCGCGCAGCTTTTTCTGGGTGTAGGCGTCCATTAGAGCGCGTTGCCCGCCCTCGGCATCTGTCTTCGAAATGTCGATGGCAAGGTTCAGCGGCAGAAGGCCAGTTTCCACGGCCGAGACCAGCCGTTCTTCGCCACGTTCAAGAAGCCCCGCGATCATACCGACGTAGTCCGGCGTGACGCCGATCTTGTTTGCGATCTGGCGGTCGTTGTAGCCGCGTTTGCGAAGGTTGCCGATCTCGCGCATGAGGTCGATCGGGTTGTGCTGGCGGCGTGCGCAGTTCTCCACCAGGCTCATAACCAAGCAGTCGCTCTCGTCGGCGTCGATGATAATGGCCGGTATGGCATCCT
>JBBKXP010000300.1:0-5170 GCA_037969545.1 Paracoccaceae bacterium
CCGCCGATTATCATGAGTCTGGAGGCAAGGGCATCGAAAAATTAGCGAACCAGATCTCCTCGACAACCCGATATTTTTCGCGGTGCTATTAAACCAACTGACCCTCATTGGCGCAAACCAGGCGATGGCAGTTTCAAGGACCAACGCCTGGGTACGTCAGTGGTCTGAATATCGGCCGTCAGTGACAGCACGAAGTCCAAGAAGGGCGGCGACGTCTCTGGCGGGCTGTCCCAATTTTTGGGCCGGGTGAATCTGTCGTCTTTTTACCCCGAGTGGCGTCTCGGACCGCGGATGCTGGCTATTGCGTTCGGCACCATAGATTACGTTTTCTCCGCAGGCCTTCCGCAATCGTTTTCCTCGTCGTGGGGATTTCTGCTTCGGCAGGCGCCTCAGGCACGACCTATCAGTGCAGTCGCAAATGAGTTCGAACCTTTTGCTCGGTTTCGTGCAATGGTGTTTCTCAGACGATTATCCAGAACTCGTAGGTGGGTCTCGTCGTTTCAGAGGAAAATTTGATGAAGGGCGGATCAAAGCTTGCGCTTGATTACAGGACTTGCATGGCAAGCGGAATGCTCTCCTACACGGAAGGCGAAGAACTTGGGCAGGTCTTCTTCAAGGCCGGACGCCTTGACAGCCCCTTTGTCATTCACAGGATCGGCGACAGTCTTCTTGCAATGCAAATCCTGTGCAAGACGTGCGACAGATTGGTCTGGCCCTGAACTGCGGGTGTGGTGTTAAACCGTGCGCGTGAACCAGATCGCGCGCGGACGCAACCTGAAGCCACCGGCACAGTTCCAAACGATAGGGCGTCGCGCTTCCAATGCAGGACGTTGGACACCGGCGTCCACGATGCTTCGATATCGAATTTCGCAGGGCCTTCTAATACGGCGGCGGACGTGACGGTGTTCGATCGAAGGGGAACCGTTAGAACCTCTGACTAGACGGTTGATCGGGACCCCGGAGCGACTGTCCCCTATAACGTCCCTGGTCACGCGCGCATTGTGCACACGCCCCATGCTCTCTATTCACAGGAAGCGATTCGTCTCGCCGTCCGCGCGACGGCGGACCACCACTCAAGGGGATCGCGCACTGAAGCCAGCCGGTCGCGACGAGACCGGCTGGCGCCTGCTTTTCGAGGCACCGGCCGCAAGACCGCCGTCAGGTCCGAAGCGGGTCGCCGCGGGGTCTTTCGGCTAGGGCGACCACATCGGTCTGAGCAGGCCGTTGCGCACTGTCTGCGGAAAGTCGGGCCAGGGTCCCTATCTGGCTCCCGCACGTGGCCGGCCGGCACGGGTTTATACCGAGCGTCTGGTGAGCCAGGGCATCGATGCGGTGACAGCCGCCAAGGCCGGGCGCTGGTCCAACCCGGCGCTACGCGATCGTATCTACGCCCACGCCGAGAGCGGCGAGATCGAGAAGCGCGCGGCGATACGGGCGGGTGACAGCAAGCGGATCAGCCTTTGTAGTGTTTCCTTGGCAGGAGCTGGCGCTCCGGTTCGGCTGGCGGATCGAACGGCAGCTCCATTTCGCGAACCGAATGGCCCATTGCAGAGCGGACGCGATGATAGACGAGAAACGCGGCAGCCACCAAAAACGGGCTGAACATAGGTGCGTAGTGGGAGAAAGTCTCCATGATCAACATGACCTCAAACTGGTAAAACACCGGCAGAGATTGCCTGATCAACGCGTCTCAAATGAGGCCGAAACCGATCATTCACATGAAACGGGTTTTGCTTGGTATAAATCGGCGCTTACGGCCAGACGCGCCGTCGGCACTTCTTGCAGTCGATCCGGGTCGAGAGAATCGTGGAGCCCCGCCTGTGAAGAATGAAAGGAGCATCCAGACGTCCCACCGTGACGAAGTGACGTCCGTTCTCATCACCCTCGGTGAAAATCAACTCGCCGGTCGCAAGGCAGTTCGGACAAGCGAGGTGGATGCGCGTTCCGATGGAGTTTTTCAACTTACCATCCCCCATGTACGGCACAAGTTCCCCAGCCGCTTATTTTACGCGAATTTTATAAAGAACGACACAAAATTCGTCCCGCCGCACCGGGCGACATAGCCACGAGAACGGACCCACAAATCTAAATACATATTCATCTCTGGAATTCTCCGCTCGAAAAGGCAATGTTAGAACATGGCAAACATGCTCTCCGGCCCCAAAAAAAAATGACGGCGCTGGCCCAGGCATTCTGGATTTGCAGCTCAGTCTTTGGGATGCGACGGACAAGGCCATATGCGGGCTCGACGATGCGGAGCCGGTGACATCAACCTGCGGGGGCGGCACTGACGTCAGACAATGAATAACATAATGTAAATTATGCGATAAGTCAGTAATGTTGACTTATCATGTCGGAGTGTGCTAACAATGAGACTGAATTAGTGAGATTCAGTATGCCCTCAGATCAATGACCTGAGATTTTGCGCTTTCGGTCAGAGCTGCCGTTCATGCGATGCGCGGCGAAGGTCTCAAAAGAGCCCAACATTTCCGCATGCCGCGCGACGAACGAATGTCCGCTGACGGTTTTGCGTGAATCGAGTACAAGTTCACAATGGGTAATAGTCACACGAAATCGAGCAGTTCGCACAATGGCTGGGCAATTCTTGTGATGTGTGCGGGAGTTCTTGCGCTCGTCGTCAACGACGCCATTGCGAAGGGCCTCGTTGCCCGTTTTGATCCGTTCCAGATACTGCTGGCGCGGAGCCTGATCGCCCTGCCGGTCGTGGCCGGTCTGGTTATCTGGACCGGCGGTGCCAAGGCGCTTCGATCGGCCAAGGTCAGCGTCCATGTCCTGCGGGCCTTGCTGGCCGTGGCGGCGACGTATCTCTTCATCCGCAGCCTTGCCGACCTTCCGCTGGCTGAAGCTACCTCGATCATCTTCGCTGCGCCGATCTTCGTAGCCGCCCTGTCGATGCCGCTCTTGAAGCAACATGTGGGGCTACAACGCGGTTTGGCCGTCGTGGTTGGTTTCGCAGGTGTCCTGATCGTACTTCAGCCGGGGGCCGAGACGTTACAGACGGCCTCCCTGCTGGCGCTGGCCGCCGCTGTCGTTAACGCCCTTGTCATGATGAGCGCACGATGGATCGACGAACGCGATAGTTTTTGGACGATGACTTTCTATATGACGCTGTTCTCCAGCCTCGCCTGCGCCTTCACCCTTACGGGAGAGTGGCCGCCGTTCGCGCGATCAGATGTCGGCCTGTTCATTGGCATGGCCGTTGCCGGAACCTTGGGCATCGCCCTAATCTCCCACGCCTTCCGCATTTCGGACGCGGCCGTGGTCGCGCCCTTCGACTACACAGCCCTTATCTGGGCCACGGCTTTGGGATGGATTTTCTGGGGAGCCATCCCTGGACTTGCGGTCTACATCGGTGCGCTCGTGATCATCTCCAGCGGCATCTATCTGATCCTTCTGGAGGATCGGCAGAACGCTTGATGGGGTCGTTTGCAATCAGGGCGAAATAACACGCTACATGGTCAGTTCAATCGAAGCGGTCGTTCGTCCACGCTGCGGCGAAAGCTGACTCTGTCCCGCATTGTGTAAGTTCAGCCAGGGTGCAGCGAAGGGCTAGTCTCGCCTAATCTCGCATCCGGCGCTGAAGACGCGCCTTGGCAGCCGCAAGCTCCTCACCAGTCAGCTTCGGTCTGGGTTTCAGGCATTGAAAACGCGCCGCAACAAGGGGCTCTACATCCTCGTGTGCGCATTGCAGTTCTTCCGCGATGCTTGAAATGAAGGCGTGGCGATTGAACTCCGCGCTTTGTAATCCGCCCAAGGTGCGCTGGAGGAAAATGAACGCCGATGCGATGTTCTGATATCCCGATGCGGCCGCTTTCTCGAATTGCCGATCATCGAGCAAGCCATCAAGGACATCGAGCGCTTTGCGCAGATCACCAATGGCTTGGGCAACACCAACAACTTCTCCCATGACAACTTGATCGACGGCTTCAAGCTCACCTGAACGGGCGTCCAGAACGCTGTCAGCGTTGGTCATACCCCAAAGGCCCCCTACCCTGCCGCGCGATCCAGAACCTCTTCGGCCCACTGGTTCAGGCTTTTGCCGGACAGTTCGGCTGCGAGCGCGGCCTTGCGATGCACTTCGGGATCGACACGGAACATGACCTGGCCCGAGAAGGCCTTCTGCGGCTCCTTGCCGATCTTTGCGCAAGTTTCGATGTAGTCTTCCACCGCCTCATGAAAGGCATCGCGCAATGCTTCAACAGTGTCTGCGTGAAAGCCGACGCCATCGCGGATACCAGCGAGGCGTCCGGTGAAGATTCCATCTTCGTCATCATACTCGATGCGGGCCGAGTAGCCTTTGTAAGTCATGGAATTCGTCATGGTGTTACTCCGATCCGTTCCAGAAACACGCGGGCGGCGCGCACCTGGTAGCGTTTGGCTTCCTTGGCGGGGTGTGGGCGGTGAAACGTCTCGACCTCGCCATCCTTCTCGAACCGCACCCGCGAGCCGCGTCCTTCGATCACTTGTGCTCCAGCGGCGACAAGCAAACGCTCGATTGACGACCATTCGACGGTGCCGGACACCGGGTCTGTGAAAACAACGGCCAGGGTCTTGCGGTGTTTGCTGTTCATCAGGTCATATAGCAAGTGCTAGCATAAAATGCAAGCATAATTTCTTTTTCCCAGCTATTTTCAGGTTTTGCGAGGGTGACAGTGATTGTGGCTGTGCGGCGCTTTTGCGCCTTGCATGCACTCATCCTTACATGTTTTGCGCTTTGTATGCTTCCCAAATCCTGAGAAAGAGCTGTTACTTTGATCCGTGGCTGAAGCCGAATTCGCGCCCTGCCCTTTCCGAGAACTCTTCAAAAACCGCTCTGCCCCTGCCCCAGTCTCATCAATGGAAAATGCTAAGTGATTGTTTTCAGTGTAGGCGCAGGCTCATCATTGAACGACTCCGACATTCGATATCAGATCACGGTATTAATGAGCCTGAACTAATCGGATGGATGCGGCGTATGTGGCACCCACGCGCACCGATGCGGTAGATTGCATTCAATAGGCGCTCCGGGTTCATACCAAATGCGGCGCAAGCATCCAATTCAACTATAGGTTGAAAGTTATTGTTCCAAGTTTGTTTTCTTTATCGCGATCAACCCGGATGGCAGGGTCTGGCTGGAAATCGCAGGCGACGCCGCCATGCGACACGAGGG
>JBBKXP010000301.1:0-5506 GCA_037969545.1 Paracoccaceae bacterium
TTCTTGCCCTTCTTTTGGCCCCAAATACTCCGGGGGAGGCCGCAGGCCGGGGGCAGCGCCCCCTCCGACCTAACGAGGCAGCGGATTGGTCGCCGTCTTGTAGGGCGTCCAGTCGGTGATTTCGGGATAATACATCGCCCGCCATTTGCGCACCCGGGGGTTCATCATCCGTCGCCACAGCGGCGGGATCATCGCCATCGCGGTCATCACGGGATATCCGCTGGGCAATTGTGGTGCGTCCGTTTCGGCATAGGTTTGCAGCAGCGGAAACCGTCGGTCGGGTTTGTAGTGGTGATCCGAGTGGCGTTGCAGGTTGATCAGCAGCCAGTTCGAGACCCTGTGCGCCGAATTCCAGCTGTGGTGCGGTTTGACGTGTTCGTATTTGCCGTCGCCCAGATGCTTGCGCGTCAGCCCATAGTGTTCGACGTAGTTGACCAGTTCCAGATACCAGACCGCGAAAAAGGCTTGCGTCGCGAACAGGAACACGCCCCACCAACCGCCGATCAGGGCGGCGAGCATCACGAAGCCCGCCTCCATCGCCCAATACTGCCAGAACGGATTCGACTGGTGCCACCACGGCAGTCCCCGGCGCGCCAGCATCGCCTTTTCGGCCCTGAACGCCGAGATCAGGCAGCCGATCAGGACGCGTGGGAAAAACCGGAAAAAGCTTTCGTTGTAGCGCGCCGTCACCGGGTCGCGCGGGGTGCCGACATAGCGGTGATGCACCAGCAGGTGTTCGCTGCGGAAATGCCCATAGAGCGTCATGCACATCAACAGATCGCCCAAAAGCCGCTCGCCCTTGGGTTTTTGGTGCATCAACTCATGGGCATAGACGATCCCGACCGCGCCCGAGATCACCCCGACCCCGAGGAACAAGCCCCATTGTTCCAGACCGCCCAGATGGCTGGCATGGGTCGCATACCAGAGCGCCCAGAAGATCATGATGAATTGCAGCGGTGCCCAGATCAGTGTGATGAGGCGATACCAGAACAGGTCTGCCTCGGTCGCGTCAAGGTCCGGGTTCGCCGGATTGATCCCGGCGAAGCGGTCGATCAGGGCGAACAGGGCCGAGACTCCGATGGGCAGGATCAGGATCGACCAGCCGCCCGTCGTGGCGGCGAACCAGACCAGCGGCAGCATGCCTAGCGACATCCAGAATGGCAGGGCGTTGTGCAGTTTGGCAATGTTGCGCAGCGTCATCGGGTATCTCTATCGGTTCGCGGCTCAGGATAGACCAACGCGCCCGCGGTTCAATCGTGGCGTAGCGTTGCGCGGGCCAGATCGTGGACCTTGCGCATGACTGTGGGCAGCGATTTCGGGTCAAAGGTCGCGTCGGCGATGAATTGTCCCCGATCCGGCACAGCACCGGCGGGCAACGTTGCACTCATGACGGCCAGCCGCAGGTGGAAATGGGTGAAGGTGTGCCGCGCCTCGCCCAGTTGTTGCCAATCGGTTTTGACCGGCGGTGCCGGGGTTGGTGCATCACCCCAATCCGATCCAGGCCAGCCGAGCATGCCGCCCAGCAGACCGGACTCGGGCCGGGTTTCCAGCAGCCAGGCACCATCGGCGCGGCGGGCGACATAGGCGATGCCATGCCGTGTCGGGGCCGCTTTCCTTGGCGATTTGCGCGGCAAGTCGGCGGCGATTCCGGCGATCCGGGCGGCGCAGTTCACCCGCAGCGGGCAGATACCGCAGGCCGGGCTGCGCGGGGTGCAGATCGTCGCGCCCAAGTCCATGACTGCCTGGGCATAATCGCCGGGGCGGGTTTGCGGTGTCAGGCCCGCGGCCAATGCCGTCAGGTCGGGTTTGGCGCCCGGCAGCGGTTTTTCGACTGCGAACAAACGCGCCATGACCCGTTCGACATTGCCGTCGACCACGGTTTCCGGGCGGTCGAAGGCAATCGCCGCGATGGCCGCTGCCGTGTAAGGGCCGACCCCAGGCAGGGCCAGCAGCCCGTCGCGGGTATCGGGAAAGGCACCGCCGTGGTCGGCCATCACGGCGCGGGCACATTTCAGCAGGTTGCGGGCGCGGGCGTAATAGCCAAGACCGGCCCAGGCGGCCATGACATCTGCGTCGTCGGCCGCAGCGAGGGTCGCGACGGTGGGCCAGCGCGTTGTGAAGGTGTGATAGTAACCGCGCACGGCGGCGACAGTGGTCTGCTGCAGCATCACCTCGGACAGCCAGATCCGATAGGGGTCGGGTCGCTGCACCGATCCGGGCGGCATCCGCCACGGCAGTGTTCGGGCGTTCCGGTCGTACCAGATCAGCAATGTGTCGGCGGTGTCACGCAATCTTTATGGCCTTTGATCTCGGGTTTTGCTGGCGCGGGCTGGGGCTTGGTCTAGAATGACCGATAACATGAAACAACCGCGTCACCAGTCAACGACCAAGGGATTTTCGCGTGCGGCGACCCTGCTGCAGGGGCGGATTCGCGTCGCATCGGAATCACGGGGATTCGCGCAAAGCCGTTTGCTCACCCATTGGGCCGAGATCGTCGGCGAAAATGTGGCGGCGGTCGCGATCCCGGTCAGTGTCGGCTATGGCAAAGGTGGCCTCGGGGCAACGCTGACGGTGTTGACGACGGGTGCGCAGGCGCCGATGGTCGAGATGCAGAAAGAGCAACTGCGCGAACGGGTCAACGCCTGTTATGGCTACAACGCCATTGCGCGGGTCAGGATAACCCAGACCGCCCCGACCGGCTTTGCGGATGGTAAAGTCGCCTTTCAGGCCGCGCCAAAGCCGACGTCGCCGCCTGATCCGGATGTGGTTGCGGCGGCGCGGGATGTGGCGCAGGGGGTGGCCAGCGACGATTTGCGGCTTGCGCTTCAGGCTTTGGCGACCAATGTACTGGCCAAACGGAAAAACTAGGTAGTTAGGACAAGACAATGAACAGACGCGCACTATTACTTGGCTCGGGGTCGCTGGTGGCGGCGGGTGCCGCATATTGGCTGACCCGTGGCAGCACACCGATCGGCCTTTTGCCCGGTGCCGCCCAAGCCCAGGAAGCGACGGCTGATGCCGCCGCCTCTACGCCGCCGGTCGTCGCTGACATGGTCATGGGCCCCGAGGACGCCAAGGTCGTGTTCACGGAGTATGGTTCGTTCACCTGTCCGCATTGCGCGGCATTCCATTCCGAGGTCTTTGCGCCGCTGAAACGCGATTATATCGACACCGGCAAGATCCGCTTTGTCTATCGAGAACTTGTCCGCAACCGGGTCGATATCTGGGCGTCGATGCTGGCGCGGTGTGGCGGCGACATGCGGTATTTCGGCATTTCGGAAATGTTGTTCGATCAACAGGCGACCTGGACCGCCTCGGGCGATCCGGCGACGATTGCCGGTGAGTTGCGCAAGATCGGCAAGGTCGCCGGGATGGACACCGCGACGCTGGATGCCTGCATGAGCGACACCGCGATGGCGCAGGCGATTCTGGATACCTCCGAGGCGAACGCTACTGCTGACGTGGTGACCGGCACCCCGACGCTGTTCATCAATGGCGAGCGGATCGATAATGGCTCCTACGACCAGATCAAGGCCCTGATCGACGCCGCGCTGGCGGCCTGATGACCCCTCTTGCGGGTCTCAAGGTTGTCGAACTGGCGCGGATTCTGGCCGGCCCCTGGGCGGGTCAGATGCTGGCCGATCTGGGGGCCGAGGTCATCAAGGTCGAATCGCCCGAGGGTGACGATACCCGCCGCTGGGGACCGCCCTTTGTCGATCATAACGGCGAGCGGACCGCGGCTTATTTCCACGGCTGCAATCGTGGCAAGCGGTCGGTGGTCGTGGATTTCCGCACGCTGGAAGGGCAGGCGCAGGTCCGCAGTCTGGTGGCCGATGCAGATATCCTGATCGAGAATTTCAAGGTTGGCGGGCTGGCCAAATACGGGCTGGATTATGCAAAGTTGACAGCTGTCAACCCGGGCCTGATCTATTGTTCCGTCACCGGATTTGGGCAGGATGGTCCCTATGCCGCCCGTGCCGGATACGACTACATCATTCAAGGCATGTCGGGCCTGATGTCGATCACCGGCGAAGCTGACCGGCAGCCACAAAAGGTCGGCGTCGCCGTCACCGACATTTTCACAGGGGTCTATGCCGCCACCGCTATCCTTGCCGCGGTGCATCAGCGCCAGACGACGGGGCGTGGCCAGCATATCGACATGGCGCTGCTGGATGTGGCGGTGGCGATCACCGCCAATCAGGCGATGAACTATCTGGCGACCGGCGTTTCGCCTGTGCGGATGGGCAACGCCCACCCCAATATCGTCCCCTATCAGGTGTTCGACTGCGCCGACGGTTTCATCATCATCGCCACCGGCAATGACGGGCAGTATCGGCGGCTGTGCGGGGTGCTGGGATTAGCGGGTTTGGCCGAACATCCCGACTATGCGACCAACGCCGACCGGCTGGCGCACCGGGATCGTCTGGTGGCCTTGCTGACGGCGGAGACGGGCAAGCGGAGCAAGGCCGATCTGCTGGCGCGCTGCGAGGCGGCCGGGGTGCCCGCCGGGCCGATCAACGATATGGCCGAGGTGTTTGCCGATCCACAGATCGCGCATCGCGGCATGAAAGTCGAACTGGATGGCGTGGCATCGGTGCGCAGCCCGTTCCGGTTTTCGGATGCCGAACTGGCGCTTGAGCGGCCTTCGCCCCGGCTGGGACAGGATCAGGATTTGCTGGGCAAGGGCTGAAGCCCGCATCGGGCCAAAGCGGCATCGAGCGGATCCCAGTTGTCGACCTCGAGCCGCACAGGCAGTGTCACAACCTTGGAGCGGAAATTTTCGGGCAGGCGCACCGCGTCTTTTTCTGTGGTGACAAGTTGCGCGCGCCGCAGCCGCGCCTCGTTTTCCAGCCGCAGCAGCAGGGCGTTGGTCAGCGGCTGGTGATCGTCCAGGGCTTCGGCGCGGATCAGGTCGGCACCCAGATCGCGCAGGGTCGCAAAGAATTTCGCCGGGTTGCCGATGCCGGCAAAGGCCAATGCCCGCAGGCCGTTCCATTGCATGCCGGTTGGCAGCGGCATCAGTTGCCCGGTGACCAGCGGCACGGGCAGCGGCCAATCAGCGCGAAAGCGGTCCTGCGCTGCGCCAGGCCCGATGGAAAGGACCAGATCGGCGCGGGCCAGGCCGATTGCGGGGGGTTCGCGCAGGGGGCCGGCAGGCATCACCCGGCCATTGCCAAAGCCACGCCCGGCATCGACCACGACGATCGACATATCCTTGGCGACGGCAGGGTTCTGGAAACCGTCGTCGAGCAGGATGACCTCTGCCCCAGCGGCCTCTGCCGCGCGGACGCCTGCGGCACGGTCCTTGGCCACCCATGTCGGCACAAAGGCCGCAAGAAGGAGAGGCTCATCGCCCGTTTCTGACGCTGTATGGACCCGTTCTTCAACTCGAACCGGTCCGGTCAGGGTGCCGCCATGACCGCGCGTGACGATGTGGACGGCACGGCCCCAGCCCGACAGACGTTGTGCGAGCGCGATAGCGGTCGGCGTCTTGCCGGTGCCGCCA
>JBBKXP010000302.1:0-4383 GCA_037969545.1 Paracoccaceae bacterium
CGCCGGCCCGCTGGCCATTGCGCCTCCCCGATCATGCCAGCCGGATGCAGGCAGCATCGCTGGTCAGTATTGCCGACCCGGATGATGCACTGATGGCCGCCGTCATCATGAAACAGTTCGCCGATCGCCAGATCGCCCCTGCCCCTGACCTTGCCGCATATCTGGCACCGCGGATCGAACGGTCGTTCGCCGCTGCGGCGCAGATTGTCGCCGCACTTGATGCAGCGGCTTTGGCATCGGGCAGGCCGGTCAACCGGCATCTGGCGCGGACCCTGCTGGACAACGATCAGGCGGCAGGGCGATAGTGTCACGACACTGTTGCAAAGGCCTGCCAGATGGGCGCGATGATCACCGCCGATTTCCTTGACACGCCGTTTCCGGCGCCGGTCGCCGTTGACGCCGACCTAACGGGTCCGGCGCGATTTCTGAACCGCGAACTCAGCTGGCTGGCGTTCAACTGGCGGGTGCTCGAAGAGGCAGAGAATCTGCGCGTGCCGCTTTTGGAACGGCTGCGGTTCCTGTCGATTTCGGCGACCAATCTGGACGAATTCTATACGGTCCGGGTCGCCGGACTGCGCGAACTGGCGCATGCGGGCAACACGACGCCGGCGCTGGACGGCTTGACCCCGGCCGAACAGTTGGGCCTGATCGACACCGACGCCAGGTCGCTGATGGCGCGCCAGCAGGTGGTTTTCGATGCGCTCAGGGCCGATCTCGCGGCGGCTGGCCTGCGCCTTTTGGGCCGCGAGGATTTATTGCCGTCCGACCTGCCGTTTCTTGAGAATGTCTTTCTGGATCAGGTGTTTGCGGTTCTGTCGCCGCTAGCCGTCGACCCGGCACATCCATTTCCGTTCATCCCCAACGAAGGCTTTGCGCTGGCCCTGCAACTGGAGCGCAAATCCGACAAGCGGCCTTTGCGTGCGCTATTGCCGGTGCCGGCACAGATTGCCCGGTTCATCAAGGTGCCGACCGAACTTGGCCAGCGTTATCTGCCGCTGGAAGAATTGCTGCTGTTGCATCTCGACCGACTGTTTCCGGGCTACCGCAACAAGGGGCATTGCGCCTTTCGGGTGCTGCGCGACAGCGATCTTGAACTCGAGGATGAGGCCGAGGATCTGGTCCGCGAATTCGAAACCGCGCTGAAACGCCGCCGCCGGGGCGAGGTCGTGCGGATGAAGCTGTCTGCCGATGCCCCGGCGCCGCTGAAAGCCATGATCATGGAAGAACTGCACGTCACCGATGACGAGGTGGTCGAGGTCAAGGGCCTGATCGGTGTCGGCGATCTGTCGGAACTGGTGGCGGATGGGCGGGCTGACCTGCTTTGGCCGCTTTACACGCCGCGCATCCCCGAACGGGTGCAGGACCATGATGGTGACATGTTCGCGGCGATCCGCCAAAAGGACATGCTGCTGCATCACCCCTATGAAACCTTCGACATGGTGATCCGGTTTCTGCAACAGGCGGCCAACGACCCCGATGTCGTGGCGATCAAACAGACGCTGTATCGCACGTCGCGCCTGTCACCGATTGTCGAGGCCCTGTGCGAGGCGGCCGAGCAGGGCAAGTCGGTGACGGCACTGGTCGAGTTGAAGGCGCGGTTCGACGAGGCCGCAAATATCCGCCAGTCGCGCCGTCTGGAACGGGCCGGGGCACATGTCGTCTATGGGTTCATGAACTACAAGACTCATGCCAAGATCAGCACCGTGGTGCGCCGCGAGGGCGAAAAGCTGGTGACCTATACGCATTACGGCACCGGCAACTATCACCCGATCACGGCGCGGATTTATACCGACCTGTCGCTGTTCACCTGCAACCTGGCGCTGGGCCGCGACGCAACCAAGGTGTTCAACTACCTGTCGGGCTATGCGCAGCCCGAGGGGCTGGAGAATCTCGCGATTTCACCGCTGAACCTGAAACAGCGGCTGATCGAGATGATCGGTGCCGAGGCCGACCATGCCCTTGCCGGACGTCCTGCGGTGATCTGGGCAAAGATGAATTCGATCATCGAAGACGACGTGATCGACGCGCTTTACGCGGCGTCGCAGGCGGGGGTGCAGATTTCACTGGTGGTGCGCGGCATTTGCGGGCTGCGCCCCGGCGTGACGGGCCTGTCGGAAAACATCCGGGTCAAATCCATCGTCGGACGTTTTCTGGAACATTCGCGGATCGTCTGTTTCGGCAACGGCAGCGGTTTGCCGTCGAAAAAGGCGCGGGTGTTCATGTCGTCCGCGGACTGGATGGGCCGCAACCTGACGCGGCGCGTTGAAACCCTGGTCGAGATTACCAACAATACCGTCAAGGCGCAGATTGTCGGGCAGATCATGGCGGCAAATCTTCACGATGTCGCACAATCCTGGGTGATGGCGGCGGACGGTGGTTTTATCCGCCCGGCCCTGACAGAGGGTGAATTCGCATTCAGTTGCCACAAGTTCTTTATGGAGAACCCGTCGCTTTCGGGGCGTGGATCGGCGGGTGCATCCGACGTGCCACAACTGACGCATGGTGAGGATTAGGCGTTATGAGGCGTCGGCCTGACAATGGCTGATGCGCGAATTGGTCACGCGGGCCTTGACCCAACCCGCCTTGCGGCACATGGTTTCGCCGGTAAACCGGGGGGGCCGATGGACGGACAACCAGAGACCGAAGGCAGCGATTGGGGTGGTTTCGGGAGGCCTTTGTTCGACGGTCCGCAAGCGCGGGCGCTGACCCGCGTCGGGGTGGTTGACGTCGGATCGAACTCGGTGCGTCTGGTCGTGTTCGACGGGGCGGCACGCAGCCCGGCCTATTTCTACAACGAAAAGATCATGTGCGCGCTTGGAGCCGGATTGTCGGAAACTGACCGCCTTAATCCGGAGGGCCGGGTGCGCGCACTGTCGGCGATCCGCCGGTTCGCCGCTTTGGCCGAGGGAATCGGCATTGCGCCACTGACCGCCGTGGCGACGGCGGCAGTGCGTGAGGCGAGCGACGGCGCCGATTTTTGCGCCGAGGTGCTGCGTGAGACGGGCATCAAGATCTGGACCATCGACGGCAAGGAAGAGGCGCGACTGTCGGCGCAAGGCGTGTTGCTGGGCTGGCCAGGGTCTTATGGGCTGGTGTGCGACATCGGTGGGTCATCGATGGAATTGGCCGATCTGCACAATGGTCAGGTCGGTCAACGGGTGACATCGCCGCTTGGACCGTTGAAGCTGCGCGAGGTCAAAGGCGGCAAAAAGGCGCTGCGCGTCCACATCAAGCAGGTGATCGCGGAGCTGCATGCCGAGATGGGCCACGAGACGGGCAAACGGCTGTTTCTGGTCGGCGGGTCGTGGCGGGCGATTGCGCGGGTCGACATGACGCGGCGCGGCTATCCGCTGACGGTGCTGCACGAATACCGGATGACCCGGCGGCAGGTGTCGGCGACTGCCGACCATATCGGCAAACATTCGGTGGCGGAACTACGCGCTGAAACCATGGTATCCGAGGCGCGGATGTCGCTGGTGCCCTTGGCGGTGCTGGTATTGCGCGAACTGGTCAAGGTGTTCAAACCGCGCGACATCGCGGTATCGTCCTATGGCATCCGCGAAGGCATGCTGTATGAACAGATGCCGCGCGAATTGCGCGAACGTGACCCGCTGGTCGAGGCCTGCCGCTTTGCCGAGGCCAAGGATGCACGCCTGCCCGGTTTCGGCAAAGTGCTGTATGACTTCGTGATGCCGCTGTTTCCGCGCGCCGACTGGCAGCGCCAACGGATCATCAAGGCCGCCTGCCTGCTGCACGATGTGACCTGGCGGGCGCATCCTGATTATCGCGACGAAGTGGCGTTCGACAATGCGACCCGAGCCAATCTCGGCGGTCTGAAGCATTCCGACCGGGTGTATCTGGGCCTGTCGCTGCTGCACCGCTACTCGAACAAGCGCGAAGGATCGCGGTTCGAGCCGCTGTTCAAGCTGCTGACCGACAGGGAAATGACCGAGGCCGAAGTGCTGGGCAAGGCGATGCGTCTGGGCGCAATGTTGTGGCTGAACGCCGACGAGCAGCCCGGAACGCTGCAATGGAAGCCGAAAAAGCGCGAGGTGACGCTGGTGTTGAACGCCCATGCGCGGCCGCTTTTCGGCGAGGTCGCCGAAGCACGGCTTGCGGCGTTGACAGCAGCGTTGGGGGCGACATCGACGGTGCGTTTCGCCAAGTAGGCGACGCGTCGCTATCAGCCCTTTGTGGCGCGCCTTGGGCTGATCTTACTGATCGCTAAAGATCGATTTCTTCGCCCGGATCTTTGGGCACGTAGATCGGTGCGTCAGGCTTGCGGCGGATCAGAATATCGCCGTTCCCAAGGATTTCGGGGGCCTCGTAATTGCGGAAATCGTCGACCTTTTCCAGCAGGTCGATCAGCGCCGGGCCCATTTC
>JBBKXP010000303.1:0-13382 GCA_037969545.1 Paracoccaceae bacterium
ACGCCGCTGCCGCCCGCGAAATCGCAGTGCTGAAAGACCCGGCCGAGGCCGCGCTGGCGTCCGAAATCGCTGCCTAGATCTATGGTCTCGACCTTCTCGCCCGGCATATCGAGGATAACGACAACAACACCACCCGGTTCCTGATCATGGCCCGTGACGCCGACACAACGCGGCGCGGCGATCTGGGAATGATGACCAGTTTCGTATTTCGCGTGCGCAACATTCCCGCCGCACTTTACAAGGCCATGGGCGGCTTTGCGACCAACGGCGTCAACATGACCAAACTTGAAAGCTATATGGTCGGCGGCCAGTTCACCGCCACCCAGTTCTATGCCGAGATCGAAGGCCACCCCGATGACCCACCGGTAAAACGCGCGCTTGAGGAACTGGACTATTTCACGGACATGATCCGCCTGATGGGCGTCTACCCGGCAGCGGCGCGGCGGCACGCCGAATAGGCGTATCCCGGCTTCAGCCTTGCTTGCGAAACGATTCCTCGATGTCTTCGGCATAGACCGCGACACGGGTCTTGAACCGACTGGTCAGATTGGTCTTGGCCAGTTTCAGCGATTGCACCATCAGCCGCGCCGACAAGGTTTTCGGCTTCAACTCCAGACCGACCGACAGTCTTGTGCGGTTGCGCGCCAGCGGCACCAGTTCAATTTCTGTCACACCGCTGATCCCGCGGCTGATCGCATCGACGACAAACCCGTTCGGCGCCTCGTAGTTGCTGATCTCGACCTGCAGATCGCGGGGCTTGCCGCGAAACGTGAACTGGATGGCCCACCTTGCCCCCTTGGCGGGTTTTGCGGCGCTGTCCAGCCGCTTGACATCGGCACCCCGGCGCAGCGCAGATCGTTCATAACCGGCAAAGTCCGTGACTTTGCTGAATACATAGTCAATCGGCGCTTCGATATCTTCTTTGGTCGAAAATTTCATGTGGCCGCCTGTCCGCCTTGTTCGCACCCAGGTTCGGGTGCCCCCTTTGGGTTGCGAATGTTGCGTCAATCCAGACAGTCCGCAAGCCAGTTCTGTAGCAGGAAATGCGCGATCGAGCCTTTTCGGGCCGGTTTAATGCTCGGATGATCACCGGCAAAGGCATCCAATAACTCTTCGCGGCCGACCCATCTCGCATCCTCAAGTTCGGCCGGATCCAGAGTAATCGCGTCACTCAGTGCGGCACCGGCGCAACCGATCATCAGCGACGCCGGGAACGGCCAGGGCTGACTCGCCAGATAACTGACAGCACCAACGACAATGCCCGACTCTTCGGCGACCTCTCGCCGCACCGCCGCCTCGATCGTTTCGCCGGGTTCGACAAAACCGGCCAGCAGCGAATACATCCCCTCGGGCCAGCCGGGCGAACGCCCCAGCAAGACCGCATTGCCGCGCGTGATCAGCATGATGACGACAGGATCGGTGCGCGGAAAATGATGACAGCCACACGCCGGGCAATCGCGCTGCCAGCCGCCCGTCGCGATGACCGATCGCGCCCCGCAGCGGGCACAGAACTGGTGGCCCTCATGCCAGACCATCACCGCCTTTGCCGTCGCCGCCAGTTCGGCATCGCGCGGTGAAAGCCGCGTCATCACGCTGCGTAGTTCGGCAAAGACCGCGTCAGGTGCCGCCGGATGGCTTTGTTCGGTCAGATCAAGAAAGGCGCCGATCGTGCTGACATCCAGATCCGCCGGCTCCCAACTGGACAGATCAGCGGCAAAGAGGGGCACATCGTTCTCTTGCCCCAGAAATATCCGCGTGGCCGCACATCCGGCCAGAAGCGGGTGATCGAACGGCAACCGCAACAACCCCTCGCCTGCGATCAGCGGCTTGCCGCGCCATAGCACAATGGTCCGTGCAGCCGCGACAGCCTCCAGCCGCGCCGCTTCGCCGCGCAGATGTCCAGCCCGGTCCAGTCCCGACCCGCCGAATGTCACCGATTCCGCCACCTTCATGTGGCCGCCATGCCATGACTTGGCGTCATTGGCAAAAGCAAAGGCGGATTAACGCTACTCAATTGGACTTTTCAGCCTATGGTTGTGGTCATTAGGGGAACCGTGACAAATTCGACCAGGATCATCGCCGACAATCCGTCGCGCAGCGCAACCGGCTGGACTCGTCTGCATCTCAGGGTGCTTGCGACCAGCGATCTGCATGTCAACCTTCTGCCCTACGACTATTTCGCAGACCGACCCGCATCGCACATGGGCCTGGCACGCACCGCCACGCTGGTGCGGCAATTGCGTGCCGAAGTGGCGAATTGCCTGCTGCTCGACAATGGCGATTTCCTGCAGGGAACCCCGCTGGCCGATCTGGAGGCGCAACGGCCGAACGGCGCGGCGCACCCGATGATCGCTGCGATGAATGCCTTGGGTTATGACGCCGCAAATCTGGGCAATCACGAATTCAACTTTGGCATCGACTATTTGCGCAATGCCATCGACAAGGCCGATTTCCCGGTGGTGTCGGCGAACGTGATGCGCCGCGCTGCGGCCGGTCCGCCGCAGGCCCTGCCTTTTGCCCAACCCTACGCATTGCTGACCCGACGCTTGTCCGATACCAGGAATGACCAGCACGATCTGACCATCGGCATTATCGGCCTTGCCCCGCCGCAGATCACCAAATGGGACGCATTCATCCTCGATGACGCCATCACGACCGAGGATATCGTGGCCGCCGCCAGGTTCCAGGTTCCGAAACTGCGTGCCGCCGGGGCCGATCTGGTGATTGTTCTGGGGCACACCGGGATCGGCGACAGCACCCACACGACCTTCATGGAAAACGCCGCCTTGCCGCTGGCCGCACTGCCGGGAATCGACGCATTGGTGCTAGGGCACACGCATGACGTGTTTCCGGGACCGGACTTTTCCGCCAGTCCCGAAATCGACCCGATCGCCGGAACCATTCACGGCAAACCCGCGGTGATGCCCGGCCACTATGGGTCGCATCTGGGGGTGATCGACCTGATCCTGTGCCGACCGGTCAAGGGCCGCTGGAAAGTGGAGACGCACAACAGCCGCGCCCTGCCCATCGCCCGCGCCGACCCTGCGGGCATGGTGGCGCTCGTCGACAGCGATCCGCCGATCGTCAGGGCGACCAGCGCCGATCACGCCCGCGCACTTGCCTTCATCCGCCAACCCATTGGCACCACCGCGCGGCCCCTCCACAGCTACTTTGCGCAGGTCGCGCCGGATAGCACCCTCCGCCTTGTCTCCGATGCGCAGACAGCACTTGTACTGCGGACCTTGACACATGGTTTGCGCAAGGGCCTGCCACTGTTGTCGGCCATCGCCCCGGTGCGGGCAGGCGGGCGGGGTGGCCCCGACAACTACATCGACATCTCCGCCGGACCGCTGGTCCTGCGCAATGCGTCCGAGATGTACCAGTTCCCCAACTTGCTGTGCACACTCCGCCTGACCGGCGGACAGATTGCCGACTGGCTGGAACAATCAGCCTCGGTTTTCAATCAGATCACGCCGGGCACGCATGGCCACTCGCTTCTTGACCCGATCCGCCCCAGCTACAATTTCGATGTGATCTTTGGGTTGGGATATCTTATCGACCTCTCTGCACCGCCCCGCTTTGACCCTGACGGACGCTGCATCGACCCAGGTGCGCACCGGATTGTCGGGCTGACCCACGCCGGCAAACCCGTCAGGGCGCAGGATCAGTTCCTTGTCGTGACGAACAGCTACCGCGCCGGTGGCGGTGGCAATTTCGCCATGCTCGCTGATGCGCCCGTGGTTCACCGAAACCCAACGACGCTGCGCGATGCAATTATCGACCATATTCGGGCCACGCCCCGCATTGACCCTGCGCCGGTCCGCAACTGGGGCTTTACGCCAATGCCGGGGACCAGCGTCGTCTTCAGCAGCGGCCCCGGCGGACGCGCCCATCTGGATGCGATTGCAGGCCTGACGATCCGCGACGCCGGGCCGGACACCGGCGGTTTCTGGCGCTATGCCATTGACCTTTGACAACCCCCAAGGCGATAGCAGGTCAGGATGTCACGAAAGGGCCCGCCATGTTCAAGTTCATCATCGTCGCGCTGGGTCTTGCCGCCGCTGCCGCCTATTTCACCAAACCAACCGCCGCCGAGGTTGACGGCCAGCTAAAAGACCTGCTGCAACAGGCAATCGCTGCCGGCGAATTGTCGGACATCGCCGATCCGGCAGCGGTCGTCATGCTTGCCGCCTGCAAGGCCAATGCCGACACCTGCGCCGATCTTGCCCGCGCCGCGATGACGGTGGACTATACAGATGCCAAATTGCTGGCCCGAGTCAGGGTCAGCGGCTTTGGCAAGGAAACCACCTGTTACGCGGCATTCACCAAACTGTTCTGCCCCAGCGGCCTGACAGGCGCCTGACTTGCGCATCGCTTTGCGGGGGCCTATATCAAGGCCGAGAGGTTGGCGCGGGCAGGCGCCTCGCCAACCTGGTCAGGTCCGGAAGGAAGCAGCCATAACGAGCCCCGCTTGGGTCGTTGTCAGCCTCTCACCTCCATCGAAATCCCCCGGGATTTCAATGACGAGGACAGAGTGAGGCGGCGCAGCCGTTTCACGGAATCCGACCCGGTCGTTATCCTGACGCCCGGCAACACCCCGAACGGAGGATCAACATGGCCAATGTTTCAACCCTCCGGGCCACGCGGCGCTAACCTGCTGCCTGCTGCCCGTCGTGACACCCGCTGCACCAGCAGCAGCCATCATTCACGCGTTCAAAGGCACCCATCTTGACTCAACTCACCCTTGCTGACCTTGGCTGGTCGGCCGATTTCATCGGCCAGCTTGACCTTGACGAACTGGCCACCACGCAACCCGCCCGCATCGCCGCCGTTCACCGCGACCGGCTGGGGGCACTAACCGAATCCGGGCACCGCGACCTGCTGATGCCGACCGGGCAATCAACCGGCGACATGGCCGTCGGCGACTGGGTGCTGGCCGATCTGGACACTGCCATGATGATCCGCCGGCTGGACCGGCGCAGCACCCTGCAACGCGGCTCTGATCACTTGACGGGGACGCGACAACTGATCGCCGCCAACATCGACACCCTGTTCATCACCACATCCTGCAACGCCGATTTCAACCCAGCGCGGCTGGAACGCTATCTTGCGCTCGCACACGACGCCGCAATCACCCCGGTGATCCTGCTGACCAAGGCCGATCTGTGCGACGACCCCGACGACTACCAGCACCGGGCCGAGGCGCTGGGGCGTGGGTTGCTCGCCCTGCCGCTTGATGCGCGAACCGAGACGGCAGCAGCCCAGCTTGCGCCGTGGTGCGGCAAGGGCCAAACCGTCGCCATGGCCGGCTCGTCCGGTGTCGGTAAAACAACGCTGGCCAACGCCCTGACCGGCGGCACCGGCGCGACCCAAGGCATCCGCGAGGATGACGCCCGCGGGCGCCACACAACCACATCGCGCAGCCTGCACCACCTGCCAACGGGCGGTTGGCTGATCGACACGCCGGGGATGCGGGGCCTGGGCGTCGCCGACGTCGCGCTGGGGATCGAGGTGACGTTTGCCGAAATCACCGAACTGGCGGATCAGTGCCGGTTCCGGGACTGCGAACACGATCGCGAACCGGGCTGTGCCGTGCAGGCCGCAATCGCCGCAGGGACGGTCGACGCCGACCGCCTGACCCGCTGGCGCAAATTGCTGCGCGAGGACCAGCACAACACCGAAACGGTGGCACAAGCGCACGCCCGCAATCGCAAATTCGGCAAAATGGTAAAGACGGCGATCAAGAAAAAGCGTTAGCCGCGCAAGACCCCGCCCGTCGCCTTGGCGACCTTGTCGATGATCAGGGCGCTGACCGCTTCGATGTCGGCATCTTTGAGCGTGGCAACAGTCGGACGCAACAGGACCGTGATCGCCAGGCTCTTTTTGCCGGCGCCGAGGCTGCCGCCGATGAATTCGTCGAAGACCCGAACATCGGCAATCAGCCCCTTGGCAGCACCGGCAGCTGCATTGACCAAGGCAAGCGCCTCGACCCCGGCATCGACGACAAAGGCAAAATCACGCTCGACCGCCTGCAGATCTGTCGCCAGCAGCGCCGGACGGGTGGCAACGGTCTGCCGGGGCAGCGGTATCTCTTCCGGCCAGAGGGTAAAGCCGACGACCGGCCCTTTGACGTCAAGCGCCCGCAGAACCCGCGGGTGCAGTTCGCCAAACACGCCCAACACCTTTTTCGGTCCGAGGCAAATCATCCCGTGCCGCCCCGGATGCCACCAGTCGGCAGCACCGCGCAGGATCTGCACCTTGGATGGCGCACCCATTGCGGCCAGCACTGCTTCGGCGTCCGCTTTGGCGTCGTAGACATCGACGGCGCGCGACATGCCATGCACATCTTTCGGTCCGGTCCGGCCAACAATTATACCGCTCACCAGCAAGTGCTGCTCGCCCGGTTCGCCGCCGTGAAAGGCATGGCCGACCTCGAACAGGGCCATATCCATGAAACCGCGTGCCTGATTGCGCGCCGCCGCCCGCAAAAGGCCGGGCAGCAAGGCAGGGCGCATATGGCTCAAGTCCGTCGAAATCGGGTTGTCGAGCCTGGTTGCATCATCGCCGCCGCCGAACAGCGCCGCCGCCTGACTGTCGATGAATGAATAGGTGACGCATTCGTTGTAACCCAGCGCAGCTGCGGTTCGTTTTGCCTTGCCTTGCCGCGACTGCAACGGCGACAGGACCGGCTTGGGAATACCTGGTTGCGTGCGCGGAAGGGGTTTGCCGACCAGTTTGGTCAGCGATGCGATGCGCGCCACTTCTTCCACCAGATCGGCCTCGCCCTGCACATCGGGGCGCCACGATGGCACATGGGCCATGTCGCCATCCATCCGAAACCCGAGAGCGGTAAGGGTCTGGCGCTGGGTGCTTTCAGGGATCTCCATACCGACCAGTGACACGACCCGTTTGGCATCCAGCCGATAGACCCGATCCGCGTGCGGGACCTGCCCGGCAACGATCATTTCCGACGCCTCGCCGCCCGCAAGATCGACGATCATCCGCACCGCATGTTCCAGCCCTTCGAGGGTAAAAGCCGGATCGACACCGCGTTCGAACCGATAGCGCGCATCGGAATTTATCTTCAGCGCCCGCCCGGTCAACGCAATTTGAACCGGATCCCAAAATGCGGATTCGACAATGACATTTGTTGTTTCAGCCGAAACGCCTGTCACCGCGCCACCCATCACGCCAGCGATGCTTTGCACGTCGTTGTCGTCGGAAATCGCGATCATGCCGGGCTGCAGGGTATAGGTCTTGTCGTCCAGCGCGACAATGCTCTCGCCGCCATTTGCACGATGCACCCGCAAGTTGCCCGCCACCTTGTCGGCGTCAAAAACGTGCAGCGGGCGATTGAGGTCATAGGTGAAAAAGTTGGTGACATCAACAAGCAAGGAAATCGGTCGCAACCCGATCGCGCGCAGAATATTCTGCAACCAATCCGGGCTTGGCCCATTGCTGGCGCCGCGGATCAGGCGACCGGCAAAGACCGGGCAACCGTCTGACGTGTCCTCGTCGATCGACACCCGAAAATCTGAATCAAACGTCGCTTCAACCAGATTCACATTGCGGGGCTTGAGACGGCCCAACCCACGCGCGGCAAGGTCTCGGGCAATGCCGCGCACGCCCAACGCATCTGGCCGGTTCGGGGTGATCGCGATCTCGATCACAGGGTCGACCTTGGCAGGATCGTTGACCGCCAGCCAGTCGATGAACCGCTCGCCCACTTCGCCGGATTGAAGTTCGATGATGCCGTCATGTTCGTCCGAAAGTTGCATCTCGCGCTCGGAACACATCATGCCAAAACTTTCGACGCCCCTGATCTTGCCAACACCGATAGTGGTGTCGATGCCGGGAACATAGGTGCCGGGCTTGGCGACAACGACGATGATGCCTGCGCGTGCATTCGGGGCACCACAGATGATCTGCAATTCACCCTTGTCGGTGGCCACGCGGCAGATGCGCAACTTGTCGGCATCGGGGTGCTGTTCGGCGTGCAGAACCTTGCCAATGGTAAACGCAGCCAGGATTTCAGCCGGGTTTTCAATGCTTTCCACCTCAAGTCCCAGATCGGTGAGGGCCTCCGTGATCTCGGCCACCGAAGCGCTGGTGTCGAGATGAGATTTGAGCCAGCTCAGAGTGAATTTCATCGCGCGGGATCCCGTTCATGTTGCGCACCGCATAAACCAAGTGTGCAGGCAGGAAAAGGCATCGCACCGGGTGCCAATCCAGATGAAACCCCAATTAGAGCAAATTTGCGCCTTGTTGGCAGCATACGGATCGTCCCGAAGATGCAATCGCGCCAGTTCGCAAAGCGTGCAAAATGAACAACCGTGGCCCCATTCTGATCTTTTTCGCGATCTGCCTCGTTGGATCGCCAGCTGCTGTGTCCTGGTATCAGGCGGAACCATCTGCAGTGGCAGCCCCCAACGCCATCGAAACGGTGGGGTCGGCGCAGGCCGAGTGCGACACCGGCAGCATCACCACCGCGATCGGACGCCTGGGGTGCAATACCAATACGGCAAGAACCGAAGTTCGCAGACTTTCGACATCCGGCGCGCTGTTTGTCAAGGTGCACAACTAGATCCGCGTGACCCAGGTCGCAACCAAACCACAAGCGACACAGCAAGGCTGGCGGTTTCAAACGTGTTCCGAACCACGACTTTTGCCGATCAGTCTTGGAAACAAAGCCCGTCCAAATATCGTCATTGTCGCGCCGCAATGCACAGATAGTCGCAACCTGTCACAGGCAAAGAAGGGATCCCCGCCAATGACTGCCGCGAGATATCTGCTTGGTGCGCTGATACTGCTAGCCGCGGCATCAATGCTCAGCGCGAATCGCACGATGGTTGAACAGGCACCGCTGGAGATCTGGCGGGTGGCGATTGCCGCCCGCGACTGTTTAGGCGATAAGATGTTTTACCGTGACGTCGAGATGCAATGCAGCAGTCCGTTGTCATTCGCCGACATCCGCAAGCTGGACATGCGCGCCGACAATCGCGCCCTCAGCCATGCAAACGGCGTGTCAGTGCTGAAAGTCGGCAACTGACCGGGCATTTACTAGACGCCGCCCCGCAAAGTCGGCACATCCAGACTTGCAAACCCGTAGTGGCGCAGCCAGCGCAGGTCTGAATCAAAGAACGCCCGCAGATCCGGGATGCCATATTTCAGCATTGCGATCCGGTCGATACCCAAGCCAAAGGCAAACCCTTGCCATTCAGCTGGGTTGACCCCAGCCGCGCTCAGCACTTTGGGGTGCACCATGCCTGACCCCAGAACCTCCATCCAGCCATCGCCCTCACCGATACGCAACTGGCCGTCGACCCAGGAACACTGAATATCGACCTCGGCACTGGGTTCGGTGAAAGGGAAATGCGAAGCCCTGAACCGGGTTTTGACCGCAATCCCGAAATAGGCGCTGAAGAATTCCTCAAGCACCCATTTCAGGTTTGCCATGCTGATGGATTTGTCGATCGCCAGCCCCTCGATCTGGTGAAACATCGGGGTGTGGGTCTGGTCGTAATCGGCGCGGTAGACCCGGCCGGGGCAGATGATGCGCAATGGTGCGCCCTGCGCCTCGAGCGTGCGGATCTGCACCGGGCTGGTGTGGGTGCGCAACACATGCGGCGGGCGGTTATCGCCGGGGGCGCGGTGAATATAGAACGTATCCATTTCGGCGCGCGCCGGATGGTGGCCGGGGATGTTCAGGGCGTCGAAGTTGTACCAGTCGCTTTCAATCTGCGGCCCCTCCGCCACGGCAAATCCCATATCGGCAAAAATCGCGGTAACCTCTTCGGTGACCTGCGAAATCGGATGGATCGTCCCCGCCGGTCGACCTCGCGCCGGCAGGGTCACGTCCAGCCATTCGCCGCGCAGCCGTTCGTCGAGCGCAGCATCGCCCAGCGCGGCTTTTTTCGCCGCCAAAGCTGAATTGATCTCGTCCTTCAGCGCGTTCAGGGCCGGGCCCGCAGTCTGGCGTTCCTCTGGCGACATCTGGCCAAGAGCCCGCATTTGCAAACTGATCTCGCCCTTCTTGCCAAGCGCGGCGACACGCAAATCTTCGATCGACCCCTCATCGGCCGCGGCGGCAATCAGGCCAAGGTATTTCTGTTTGAGGTCGTCCATCGGGAAGTCTTTCCAGCGGTGTCGCGCGGTTGCTACCCTTCCCGCGTCGCCCATGCAAGAACCGGCTGCGCAGCCTCATACCAAAACAATCAGGCCGCCCCGCGACGGGACGGCCCTTTGAAAATGCTTCTGTCGCAAAAGGCCGATCTGCCCTCAGGCGGGCAGCGCGGCTTTGGCCTTGACGACAATGGCGTTGAACGCATCGGGTTCGTTCACGGCCAGATCGGCCAGAACCTTGCGGTCGACATCGATCCCGGCCAGCGCCAGACCGTTGATGAACCGCGAATAGTTCAGCGTCTCATCGACAATGCGGACCCCGGCGTTGATCCGCTGGATCCACAGGGCGCGAAAGCTGCGCTTGCGATTCTTGCGGTCGCGGGTCGCATACTGGTTGGCCTTGTCGACGGCCTGCGTCGCCACCTTGAAGGTGCGCGAGCGACGGTCATAATAACCTTTGGCCGCATCAAGAACCTTCTTGTGACGGCGATGGGTAACAGTACCACCTTTGGTGCGTGACATATCAGGGCCTCCTTAACGGTCGTAGGGCATGTAGGACTTGACGATCTTGGCGTCGGGCGCCGCCAGCGTCGTGGTCCCGCGGGCATCACGGATGAACTTCGTGCTGCGTTTGATCATACCGTGGCGTTTGCCGGCCTGACCCGCCATGACCTTACCGGTCGCAGTCATCTTGAAGCGCTTTTTGGCGCTTGATTTGGTCTTCATCTTGGGCATTTCCATCTCCTCTTTCGAGCGGTGAACGCGCGACTCGGCATGCCACTTTGGCCGGCCGCACGGATATCGACAGCGCTCTCTAGGCGAGACTTTGCCAAGACGCAAGCCCCGACGCGGACCGGATTGGGCGGGCGGGCGGCGATCGGCCGTTGCACTCATGTCGGTGTCCTGTGCCCTTGGCGAATTGCGAAAGAGCGTGGCATGCCTGCCACATATCGCGGGCGTCAAAGACCTGGGCCTATTGGATGAACCGTCCGACAACCCGAACAAAGACATCCGGCGTGTTCTTCAGAGTATAGGCGCCGGGACGTTCGTTGACCGCAATCGCAATCAGGCCACCCCCGATCAGCACCATGATCGCCGCCACACGCGGTGCCCGGCCCTCTGACAACGCACCGATGATCGGCGGTATCGAAAACACGGAAATCACCAGCCCGATGACATAAAAAAGATCAACGTCCATTCCTCTGGCCTATTCGCGAGTAACTCTATTGATGGACTACTCTGGATCAGCATTGAAAATCAAACGTTCCTCGCAAGGGGCGACACGAAGGATGTTGGTGGACCCGGCGGTATTGAACGGCACGCCGGCCGTGACAACGATCATGTCGGCGTCAGTGGCCATGCCCTGATCGCGGGCCGCACGCACGGCTGCGATGACTGCGGCCTTGAAGCGGTCCACCGGCCCGGTGATCACACAATTCGTGCCCCAGGTCAGGCACAGGCGGCGCGCCGTCCGTTCGACCGAGGTCAGCGCGATGATCGGCACCCGGGGCCGTTCGCGGGCCACCAGAAGGGCCGTCGTCCCCGATTGCGAAAAGCAGGCGATCGCCTTGATGTTCGTCGTCTCGGCAATCTCGCGGGCGGCGGCGACGATGCCGTCGGCGACGGTGTGACGTATGGCGCGACGGCTCGATTCGATGATTTCGGTATAGGTTGGATCGGCCTCGACCTCGCGGGCGACGTTATCCATCGTCATCACCGCCTCGACCGGATAACTGCCCGCAGCGGATTCTGCTGACAGCATGATCGCATCGGCGCCTTCATAGATGGCGGTGGCCACGTCGCTGACCTCGGCCCGGGTCGGCATCGGGCTTTCGATCATCGATTCCAGCATCTGGGTCGCGACGATCACCGGCTTGGCGGCGGCGCGGCATTTACGCACCAGTTGTTTCTGGATCGGCGGCACGTTCTGCACCGGCAGTTCGACGCCCAGATCGCCACGGGCGACCATGATCCCGTCGCTGACAGCCAGAATTTCGTCAAACGATTTCACCGCCGACGGCTTTTCGATCTTCGACAGGATCGCGGCCCGCCCCCGCGCAAGCTTGCGTGCCTCTTCGACATCCGCCGCCCGTTGTACGAACGACAGCGCCAGCCAGTCGACCCCCAGTTCGCAGACGAATTCCAGATCCTTGCGGTCCTTGTCCGACAGTGCCGCCAGTGGCAGCACGACATCCGGCACATTGACGCCCTTGCGGTTGGATATCGTGCCGCCGACGACAACCGTGCAATTGGCGAAATCACGCCCGCAATCCTTGACCTTGAGACGGATCTTGCCGTCGTTCACCAACAAGGACGCGCCGGGTTCCAACGCGTCAAAGATTTCCGTGTGCGGCAGACAGACGCGGGTCGCATCGCCATCGGCCTTGTCCAGATCAAGGCGGAAATCCTGGCCCGGAACCAGGTCCGCTTCGTCGCCTTTGAAAACCCCGACGCGCAGTTTCGGCCCCTGCAAATCCGCCAGAATTGCGATCGGCGAGCCCAGATCCTTTTCGATCTGCCGGATGATGTCGTGCCGCGCCTTGATCTCGGCATGGTCACCGTGGCTCATGTTCAGGCGGAACACGTCGGCACCGGCGGTATGCAATTTGCGGATCATCTCGTAGTCGTTTGATGCCGGGCCGAGCGTGGCGACGATCTTGACGTTGCGATGGCGTCTCATGCGAAGTCCTTTGCTGGGCGGTCGGAACGGGTGGCGATTGGGCGCATTTACCGCTAACAGCGGCGTCGCGCCCTTATTGCCCAATTCACTTTAGGCCACAACTGGCCTATTGGCGGGCAGATGTCCGAATGTGCCGCCATAATCACAGATGCCACCGAAACCATCGGCGCCGACCGCCCGTCGCGTTGGCTGCTGACCTGCGATCATGCGTCCAACCGGGTGCCGGTTTCGGTCAGTGGCGGCGATCTAGGGCTGTTGCCGTCCGACATGGCCCGCCACATCGCCTATGACGTCGGAGCGGCGGGACTGACCCGCGATCTGGCCCGCCTGCTGATCGCCCCGGCAATCCTGTCACGGTTTTCGCGGTTGGTCATCGACCCCAATCGCGGCCCCGACGACCCGACTTTGCTGATGAAGCTCTATGACGGCACCATCATTCCCGGCAACCGGCACGCCGCGGCAGACGAATTGCAACGGCGCAAGGCGGCGCTCTATGACCCCTATCACGCGGCTTATGGGGCGCTTGCCGCCGCCCGGCCCGACCGGGTGATCTGTGCCATCCATTCGTTCACCCCGCAAT
>JBBKXP010000304.1:0-3867 GCA_037969545.1 Paracoccaceae bacterium
GATCCAGCCCCTTGACCAGCGGAATATACAAGGGCGCGACGATGACCAGCATCGCGGTATCGTCCAGAAACATCCCCATGACGATGAAACTGATCTGCATCATGATGATGACTTGCCAGGGCGTCAGCTCCCACCGGGTGATGAACAGCGATTCAATCGCCCGCACCGCGCCGATCCCGTCGAACACCGCGCCAAAGGCAAGGGCGGCAAGGATCAGCCACAGAAACATGCACGAAATCGCCAGCGTCTTGCGCGCCGTGTCGTGGATCATCCGAAACGACAGGCGGCGTTTCCAAGCTGCGGCAAGGGTGGCGGATGTGGCCCCGACGGCGCTGCTTTCAACCAGACTGGTGTAGCCCATGACGAACAGCCCGGTCATGGTGAAAAAGATCAGGAACGGAATGATCCCGGCGCGCAGCAGCGCCAGTTTTTCGCGCCGTGGCATCGACAGCTCTTCGTCCGACAGCACCGGGGCCAAGCCTGGATTGATGCGGCAGCGGATCATCACATAAACCACGAACATCGCCGCCATCAGCAGGCCGGGAATCACCCCCGCCAGCCACAACTGGCTGACCGGTTGGCGCGCGATCATCCCGTAAAGTACCATGACGACCGAGGGCGGCACCAGAATCCCCAGGCTCGACCCGCCCTGCACAACCCCCGAAATCAACACCTTGTCATAGCCGCGCTTGAGCATCGCGGGCAGGGCGATGGTGGCGCCAATGGCCATGCCGGCGACCGACAGGCCATTCATCGCGGAAATGATGACCATCAGGACAATCGTGCCAATCGCCAGCCCGCCACGCACCCGGCCAAACCAGATATGCAGCATCCGGTACAGATCATCCGCAATCCCGGATTCCGACAGCACATAACCCATGTAAATGAACAGCGGCAGCGTCAGCATCGGGAACCAGTTGAACAGCTTGAACGCCTGAGAGAACGGAATCTCGACCCCGCCCGTGCCATACAGCAACAGCACCGCCCCCGAGGCGACAAACCCGATCGCCGCAAACACCCGCTGCCCGGTGGACAACAGCGCAAGCATCGACACGAACATGAAGATGGCGACGAATTCGTCGGTCATATTAGATCGGCCCCGCGCAAAGTCGCCACGTGTTTGAAAATCAGCGACACCGTCTGCAGGATCATCAGCCCGATACAGCCCACCATCAGCACCTTGATCGGAATGACCGACGGGTTCCACATCGAAAACCGGGTTTCATTGGTCTGGATCGCATATTCCAGACTGCTGATCGACCCGATGAACATGACAACGAGGTAGAACATCAGGCAGCCGATGGTCAGCAGATCCATCCGCGCCTTGCCGGTGTCCGACATCGGTTCATAGAACAGGTCCATGCGTACATGATCGTTGTTTTTCAGCGTGATCGGCCCGCCCATGAAATAATAGGCCGCCAGCGTGAACTGCGTCAGCTCAACCGGCCAGTGCAGCGGTATCTGGATCACGTTGCGCGTCACCGCGTCCAGCAACAGGATCGCCACCATGGCGAATATCAGATACATCGCGACATAGCCGACATAATCCGACAGCCGGTCGACCCAGCGCACGTAGCCGCGTATCAAACCCTGCATATGATCCCCTGCGGTAAACTCATTGCAGGGCGCAACCCGCTGCACTCAGTGATGTCCGAAACCCGATGTCGGGCGTCAGATCGCAGACAAGCACATCGATCTGATCGAGTCGACATACCCGAAACGCCGCCTTGCGCCGCAATTTCGTGCCGTGCGCCAGAACGATCGTCTGGCGCGACGCCGCCATCATGGCGCGGGCGACCTGCGCCTCGGCAAAATCGGCGTCCATCGCGCCGACGTCGGCGTCGATTGCGGCAACGGCGATCACCGCATGATCCGCCTGAAACAGCGCGATCTGATCCAGCACCATCGGCCCGGAGGTTTCGCCATTGTCACCGCCAAAGGCACCGCCAAGCAAATAAACGGTGTTGGTGGCAGTCTGGCCGATCATCTCGGCCACGCGGATCGAATTGGTGATCACGGTCAGGTTCCCGACACCGGCCAAAGCCCGCGCGCAGATCACCGTTGTCGACCCGGTATCGACAAAGATCGTGTCACCCGGTTCGACCAGATGCGCCAGCTTGTCGGCAATCACCAGCTTGGCCGCGGCATCCTCGGCCATGCGTTCGCGAAAACTGCCCTCGGTATGCAGACGCAGGGGGCGGGCCCCGCCATGCACCTTTTGCAGCGCACCGGAATCCGCGAGCCGCCCCAGGTCGCGGCGGATCGTTTCGGCGGAAACCTCGAACCGCGAGGCCAGCGCATCGACGGACATCGCCCCGTAACTATCGACGGCTTCGGCTATTTTACTGCGCCGCTGGATCGGTTTCATCGCCTTGTCCCCACAAGCCTGCCCTCACCCTAGCCGCAGGCCGACACCTCATGTCAACAGCAATCGCCCAAAGATTATGCGCATACGGGCGAAATCGCCGCGATTGATTGACTGAATGGTCACTTCCTGTGCAAATGCGTCCATGCCTGCCGCCTTGCCAGACACATCCTATGACGCGGCTATCATCGGTGCCGGGGTGATCGGCTGCGCCATCGCGCGGCGGCTGACGCTGGAAGGGTGGAAGGTGGCGGTGCTGGAAAAGGCCCGCGACGTGCTGGATGGTGCATCCAAGGCGAACAGCGCGATCCTGCACACCGGGTTCGACGCGCCGGTGGGGTCTTTGGAACAGAAATGCATTGCGGCAGGATACGCGGAATACCGCGCGATCCATCAGCGGCTGAACCTGCCGCTGATCAAAAGCGGCGCGCTGGTCATTGCATGGACGGATGAACAACAGGCGGCGTTGCCTGCACTGATGGATCAGGCCCGCGCCAACGGTGTCGCTGTCAAAGCCCTGACCGCCGCGCAGACACGCGCCTTGGAACCCGCCCTTGGCCCCGGCGTCGTGGCGTCATTCCGCGTCAGTGGCGAATCGCTGATCGACCCTTGGTCGGCACCACATGCCTACCTTTGGCAGGCGGTCGAAAACGGCGCGAGTCTGTTGCGCGACTGCGCTGTGACGGGCGGGCATTTCGATGGCGGCTGGGTTCTGGAAACCACGCGGGGGATGCTGCAGGCACGGGTGGTGATCAATGCCGCCGGGCTTTATGGCGACCAGATCGACCAGATGCTGACCGGGGCAACGCCGTTTCAGATCAAACCGCGCAAGGGCCAGTTCATCGTTTACGACAAACCCGCCGCCGCGCTGGCGAGCCACATCCTGCTCCCGGTCCCGACGCCTGTGACCAAGGGCGTCGTCGTCTGCCGCACTGCCTACGGAAATCTGCTGGTCGGGCCCACCGCCGAGGAACAGGACAACCGCGAAACCGCCGCGCTGGTCCCCGAAACGCTGGATGCTCTGCGGCGGCGGGGCGAAGAAATCCTGCCGGAATTGGCAGGTCAGGACATCACCGCCATGTATGCAGGCCTGCGCCCGGCAACCCAGTTCAAGGACTACCAGATCAGCAAGGATGCGGCGAAAAACTATGTCTGCGTCGGCGGTATCCGGTCCACCGGCCTGTCGTCGGCGCTGGGCACCGCGCATTACGTCCATGACCTTTGCGCCGACATGGTGGCGAGCACGCCGATCCCTGATCCGACATGGCCGCAGATGCCCAACATCACGCAAAACCTGCCGCGCAGTTGCGACCTCCCCGACAACGGCGGCATCGTCTGCCATTGCGAATTGGTCACACGGGCGGAAATCGCCGCCGCCTTGGCCAGCCCGATCGCGCCGCAAACCCTCGCCGGATTGAAGCGGATGACACGGGTCACGATGGGCCGCTGTCAGGGCAACTATTGCGCCGGAGAGCTGGCTGCGATGATGGCAGGTTCATGAC
>JBBKXP010000305.1:0-3431 GCA_037969545.1 Paracoccaceae bacterium
GTCAGGGCCGCAGCCGACCCGTCCACCGCAAGCACAGATGCCCCACCCGCAGCCAGCGCCGCAAGGCCGAACCCGCCGACATGGCAGAACACATCCAACACCCGTCCCCCCTGCGCCAGCCCGGCAGCAAAGGCGTGATTGGGGCGCTGGTCAAGGAACAGCCCGGTCTTTTGGCCGCCGACCACATCGGCCAGATAGATCGCCCCGTTCATCGGCACCGGGATCGCTGCATCAGGCGCGGTGCCGCGGGCCACCGTCGTGACCTCGGGCAACCCTTCAAGGGTCCGCGCCCGCCCGCTCCCGTTGACGATCACTGTCGCCACCCCTGTGACCTCGGCCAGGGCCGCAACCAGCGGCGCAATTAGCACATCTGCCCAGGCGGCATTCGGTTGCACCACCGCAAGATCGCCAAACCGGTCGATGATGACGCCAGGCAGACCGTCAGCCTCGGCATGGACCAGACGGTAATACGGCGCGTCGTAAAGCCGGGCGCGATGCGCCAAGGCAAATTCCAGCCGGGCGGCGAACCAGGTCTGATCAATCAACGCCGCCGGGTCGCGGTCCAGTATCCGGCAGATGATCTTTGAGTGTGCATTGAACCCGATAAGGCCCAGCGGCTGCCGCTCGGCACTTTCCAGCAGGGCAATCGTTCCGGCCGCCAGCGCCTTGGTGCGCCGGTCCAGCACCAGTTCGTTGTCATAGACCCAAGGGAAACCGTGCCGCACATTGCGCGCATCGGCGCGGGGCAGCAGGCGGACAACAGGATATTGGGGCAGCGTCATGCGGCCCTGCGTAACCTGTTCGGGGTTAGGGTGAAAGTGCCGTCAGATCGCGCCGGTCGCAGGAATCTCGCGGCCGCTCAGTTCCTCCTGAAGAACCAGCGTCAGGAAATCGGTCACGCGCACCTTCTCGGTCTGGCCTTCTTCATCCAGCCGAATCGCCGCACGGCCGCCCGGGGCCGGCAAATCCGCCTCGATCTGCCGGGTCGGTTCGATGATCGCGCCGGTATCGGCGTTGCGCACCGTCATCTTGAAGATGATGTTGTAAATCCCGCCGACCGAATAATGCGTCCGCTCGGTCACACCATGAAAACGGACAACTTCGATGTCGGCAATCACTGGCACCGCGCCCCGCAGCGTTTCTGCGCCACGCCCCGCAGCGGTTTCAAACATGGCCGCAATCTGCGCATGCCGGTCGCCGATCGGATCGCCACGCCAGACGATATCGGTGATCGGATAAAAGTTGTTGGCTTCGGAAACCCGCAGGCCCGGCGGCACAGTCGTTCGCACGTCCCGCACCGCATAGTTGCGGCTGATCGCCGTCGCGGAGGACGTTGTCGAGGTGCCATACAGTTCCGCCGTGGAATTCGAGCAACCGGCCACAGCCAGTGCGAGAGCGGCAAGCACGATCACGCGATACGGTTTCATCTGACTTCCTCTGCTCTCTCGGGCTTTGTTTACAGGTTGCGCCCGTAAGAATTGACCAAGAAACTGTCACGTAATCTAGGCAAAAATATGGTAAACTTGCTCTAAATTCACGATTTGCGGGTCATTGTTTCGATTGGAATGACAATTCTCGGATCAGACCCCCCCCATTGTTAGCGCTAACTGGCCGTGCTATCATCCCTCCAAGCTGCCAAAAGGAACCTGCGATGTCCCTGAATCCGAAAATTGCCGCCGTCACCGACCGGATTTGCGCGCGCAGTGAAAAACCGCGCCGCATCTACCTTGACAGGATGGCCGATGCCGCTGCATCCGGTCCGCGACGCGCCCATCTGACCTGTGGCAATCAGGCCCACGCCTATGCTGCGATGGGTGATGAAAAGGCCGCGCTGGCCGCCGCCAAAACCCCGAACATCGGCATCATCACCGCCTACAACGACATGCTGAGCGCGCATCAGCCATTCGAAACTTATCCCGCCCTGATCCGCGCCGCCGCCCGTGCCGCCGGTGGCACGGCGCAGGTCGCCGGCGGCGTCCCTGCAATGTGTGACGGCGTGACCCAGGGCCAGACCGGCATGGAGATGTCGCTGTTTTCGCGCGACGTGATCGCGCTGGCCGCAGGAGTTGGCCTGTCGCACAACGTCTTTGACGCTGCGGTCTACCTGGGCGTTTGCGACAAGATCGTGCCCGGTCTGGTAATGGCCGCCGCCACTTTCGGCTATATCCCTGCCGTGTTCATTCCCGCCGGTCCGATGACATCGGGACTGCCCAACGACCAAAAGGCCAAGGTTCGCCAGCAATTTGCCACCGGTGAAGTCGGGCGCGAAAAACTGATGGAGGCCGAAATGGCCTCCTATCACGGCCCCGGCACCTGCACCTTCTACGGCACTGCCAACAGCAACCAGATGCTGATGGAATTCATGGGGCTGCACCTGCCCGGCGCGTCCTTCATCAATCCCGGCACGCCGCTGCGCGATGCCCTGACCGTCGCCGCCACCGAACGGGCGCTGGCGATCACCGCCTTGGGCAACCAATTCACCCCTACTAGCGCCGTCCTCGACGAAAAGGCCTTTGTGAACGGCATGGTCGGGCTGATGGCGACCGGCGGATCGACGAACCTCGTCATTCACCTGCCTGCAATGGCCCGTGCCGCCGGGGTCATCCTTGACCTCGAAGATTTCCATGACCTGTCGGAAGTGACCCCGCAATTGGCCAAGGTCTATCCGAACGGTCTGGCCGACGTGAACCATTTCCATGCTGCGGGTGGCCTTGGCTTCCTGATCGGCGAACTGCTGAACGCCGGCCTGCTGCACGACGACGTCAAGACAATGGCGGGCGACGGCCTTGACCTATACACGCAGGAACCGCAACTGAAAGATGGCCGCGTCGCTTGGGTGCCGGGAACCAAAACGAGTCTGAACGACAGGATCGTGCGCGGCGTCGCTGATCCGTTCAGCGGCCACGGCGGGCTGACCCAACTTTCAGGCAACCTCGGGCGCGGCGTCATCAAAGTGTCCGCGGTCGCCCCCGAACGGCATGTGATCGAGGCCCCGGCACGGATCTTTCACGATCAGGCCGCGGTGAAAGACGCCTTCAAGGCCGGCGAATTTACCACCGACACGATCGTCGTGGTCCGCTTTCAGGGACCAAGATCGAACGGCATGCCCGAATTGCACGGGCTGACCCCGACACTCGCCGTTTTGCAGGATCGCGGGCTCAACGTCGCACTTGTGACTGACGGGCGGATGTCGGGTGCCTCTGGCAAGGTTCCCGCCGCGATCCACCTCTGCCCCGAAGCCGCCGACGGCGGCCCGATTGCGAAAATCCGCGACGGCGACATCATCCGGCTGGACGCCACCAAAGGCACGCTCGAGGTGCTCGACGTCGACCTTGCCGCCCGCCCTGTGGTCGCGGCTGACCTGACCGGCAATGGCAACGGCGTCGGCCGCGAATTGTTCGAGGTGTTCCGCCAGAACGTCGGCCTTGCCG
>JBBKXP010000306.1:0-5273 GCA_037969545.1 Paracoccaceae bacterium
ATGCCCAACATCGCGTTCAACTCGTTGACCCGCGCTGAGAACCCAACATAGCCACCGTTGATCCCGAGATAGTCTGCCGCCATTTCGATCCTGTCCTCGATGGCCGACCGATTGAATGCCAGACAGGCCGGCATCACCACCGCGTTCGTCGTCCCGTGATGCGTGCCGAACACTGCACCGACCGGGTGCGACAGCGCATGGATCGCCCCCAGCCCCTTTTGAAACGCCACAGCCCCCATCATCGCCGCCGCCATCAACTGCGCCCGCGCCTCGATGTCGGTGCCATCGGTGTAGGCCTTGGGCAGGTATGTGTCGACCAGCCGCAACCCCTCCAGCGCGATGCCTTGGCTCATCGGGTGAAAGAACGGCGACGAATAGGCCTCGAGGCAATGCGCAAAGGCATCCATCCCGGTTCCCGCCGTGATCGCCTTGGGCATGCCAACGGTCAGTTCCGGGTCGCAGATCACCACGGTCGGCAGCACCCTGGGGTGAAAGATGATCTTTTTCACATGGGTTTCGCTGTTGGTGATGACCGAGGCACGGCCCACCTCCGACCCCGTTCCGGCGGTCGTCGGCACCGCGACGATGGGCGCGATCCCCGCAGGGTCGGCGCGGGTCCACCAGTCGTCGACATCCTCGTAATCCCACAATGGCCGGGTCTGTCCCGCCATGAAGGCGATCATCTTGCCCAGATCGAGGCCCGATCCGCCGCCGAAGGCCACAACCCCGTCATGCCCGGCGTCCTTGTAGACCTTGAGGCCCGCCGCCAGAATGAACTCGTTCGGGTTCGGATCTACCTCGGCAAACATCGCGCGGCCAAGGTTGGCATCCTCGAGCAGATCCAGCGTCGCCGTTGTGATCGCCATGCTGGCAAGCCCGCGATCCGTCACCAGCAGGGGCCGCTTGATCCCTGCCTGCGCACAGGCGGCGGCGATTTCCTTGATCCGCCCCGCGCCGAATTTGATCGCGGTCGGATAGGACCAGTTGCCGGTCAGGTTCATGATTTTGCCTTTCGCAGATGATAGGAACGCGGCCGCGTGACCGCGTGATAGCCAAGCACCGACAGCGCCCCGCCGCGCCCGGTATCCTTGCACCCGGTCCAGCAGATCGCCGGGTCAAGATAATCGGCACGGTTCTGGAACACCGTGCCGGTCTCGATCTGGCGACCGATGGCATAGGCCCGGTCGGCGTCGGCGGTCCAGAGGCTCGCCGTCAGCCCATAAGGCGAATCGTTTATCAGATGAAGCGCCTCGGCGTCGTTCTTGACGGACATGATGCCGACCACGGGACCGAACGACTCCTCGGTCATCACCCGCATCGAATGATCGACGTTGACCAGAATTTGCGGCGCCAGATAAGCCCCCCCGTCATCCGCCGGAAACAGCGCGGGGTCGATCAGCGCCTTGGCCCCGGCCTTGACGGCCTCGGCAGTCTGTTCGCGCACGGTGCGGGCGAAACGGACGTTGGCCATCGGCCCCAAGGTGGTGGCCTCGTCAAACGGATTGCCCAGTTTCAGCCCCGACACCCATGCCACCGCCTTTTCGACAAAGGCGTCATACAGCGATTCATGCACGTAAATCCGCTCGATCCCGCAGCAGCACTGCCCGGCATTGAACATCGCCCCATCCATCAGCACATCGGCCGCCCAATCCAGATCGGCGTCGTCCATGACATGGCCCGGATCCTTGCCGCCCAGTTCCAGCCCCAGCCCGGTAAACGTGCCAGCGGCGGCGCGTTCGATCGCTTTGCCGCCACCCACCGACCCGGTGAAATTGACGAAATCGAACGCGCGCGACGCGATCAACGCCTCGGTCCCCGCATGGTCCAGCACGACGTTCTGGAACACATCCGCCGGGACGCCCCCGGCGTGCAGCGCCGCGGCGATCATCTCGCCCACCAGCAGGGTCTGGCTGGCGTGTTTCAGCAGCACCGCATTGCCGGCGATCAGCGCCGGGACGACGGTATTCATCGCCGTCATATAGGGGTAATTCCACGGCGCGATGACCATGACGACGCCTTGCGGGGCACGTTCGATGCGGCGGTTCATCCGCGCCGAATCTTCGACCACCGTAGCCGCCAGCGCAGTCTCAGCAATCGACAGCATATACTCGCTGCGCTCGTTCATGCCGCCAAATTCGCCGCCATAGCGCACCGGGCGGCCCATCTGCCACGCCAGTTCCTGCACCATCCGGTCCTTCATCCCGTTCAGCGCGACAAGACCCGCCTTGACCAGCGCCATCCGGTCGGCCAGCGGACGCTCGGCCCAAAGCATCTGCGCGGCCTTGGCGCGCGCGACAGCATCCTTCGCCTGCGCCAGTGTCAGCGGCTCGCGTTCGGCATAAACGCTGCCATCGACGGGCGAAATCAGTTTGATTGTCATGCTCTCACGCCCTTTCAAAGCCACGGCGCAAGTCCCAGTCGGTGACGTTGCGGTTGTTCTCTTCGATTTCCCACTGCGCGGCGCGGTGGTAGTGATCGACCACATCGTCACCAAACGCCGCCCGCAGCATCGCCGACCCGTGCAGGGCATCCGCCGCCGCGCCCAGCGTCGTCGGAATCTCGCGGGCATCCCCGGACTGATAGACATCGCCCGACATTTCCGGCTCCAGTTCCAGCTTGCGCTCGATCCCGTCCAGCCCTGCCGCCAGTTGCGCCGCCATCGCCAGATACGGGTTCAAATCGGCTCCGCCAACCCGACATTCGATCCGCACGCCCTTGGTCCCGGCCCCGCAAACCCGATACCCGGCAGTGCGGTTGTCGGTCGACCAGACCGCCTTGGTCGGGGCGAACATGCCGACCGTGAACCGCTTGTAGCTGTTGATATAGGGGGCGAGGAAATAGGTGACATCCGACGCATGGGCGAGCAACCCGGCAACGTAATGGCGCATCAAGTCCGACATGCCGTGGTCGGCCTTGGCCTCCAGAAACGCCGGTTTGCCGTCTTTCCAAAGTGACTGGTGGATATGCGACGACGATCCGGCGCGGTCGGTCGCGTATTTCGCCATGAAGGTCAGGCCATGCCCCTGCGCATGGGCGATTTCCTTGCAGGCGTTCTTGGTGATCGTGTGCATGTCGGCGGTATCGAGGGCATCCGAATACTTGATGTTGATCTCTTCCTGCCCCGCCTCGGCCTCGCCCTTGGAGTTTTCCACCGGGATGCCCGCGCCATAAAGCCCGTTGCGGATCGCCCGCATCATGCCTTCTTCCTTGGTGGTGCCAAAGATCGCGTAATCGGCGTTGAAACGCCCGAAGGTCTGCATGTCGCGATAGCCGCCCGCGTTCAGCACGTCATAGCTCTGTTCGAACAGATAGAACTCCAGTTCCGTCGCCATCATCGCGTCGAACCCCAGCGCCTTGGCGCGGGCGATCTGGCGTTTCAGGATGGCGCGGGGCGAATGGGGCACTTCGACGTGATGATGATCCAGCACATCGCACATGACCATCGCGGTGCCGGGCAGCCACGGAACAAGACGGATCGTGGTCAGGTCCGGTTTATGCACATAATCGCCATAGCCCGACGCCCAGCCGGTCGCCTTGTAGCCCTGCACCGTCTCCATCTCGAGGTCGGTCGCCAGCAGATAGTTGCAGCCGTGGGTTTCGACATGGCCGCCGTTGATGAAATGGGCGGCATGGAACCGTTTGCCCATCAGGCGGCCCTGCATGTCGACAAGGCAGGTCAGGACTGTATCGATCTCGCCCTTTTTCACGGCAGATTTCAGGGCGTCGAACGTCATATTCGCGGGCATTGTATTGGTCTTTCAGAACAGAATTGGCCGGGGCAGACAAACCCGCCCCGGCCCGTAAACGCAAGAGGCGATCAGCGGTAGGGATATCCCGCCTTGGTCATGTTCGCGGCGTAATCCTTGAACGCCTGCACGACCTTGGCCGACCGCGGGCTACTGGCGGCAATCTCGTCCCAGAACCCTTCGGCATCGGCGGTGACTGTCGCCCATTCGTCGGGCGGAATCGACGTCAGCTCCATCTTTTCGCCCTCGACCCGCAGTTTGGCTTCGCCGCCCCAATACCACTGATTGCGGTAATAGTGCGACTGGTCGATGGTCGAGCGATAAAGCTGCTGCAAATGCGGCGGCACCTTGTTCCAGCTTTCGGTATTGGCGAAATAGCTGCCAAACCACGCACCGGTGACCGAGTTGGTCAGCGCATAGTTGCACACATCCGCCCAGCCGACTTCGTAAGCTTCGGTAAACCCGCACCATGCAACGCCGTCCAATTCGCCGGTCTGCATCGCCACCTCGACATCGTCCCACGGCACGGTGACCGGGATCAGGCCATACTGCGACAGGAACTTGCCCGCCGTCGGCACGCCGAACACCCGCAAACCGTTCATGTCGGCAAGTGAGCGGATCGGTTTGTCGACGGTAAAGATATGCAGCGGATCCCATGCGCCCGACGACAGCCAGGTCACGTTCTCGACCTCGCCATAGGCCTCCTCCCAGATCTCGTTCAGCCCGTAGTAGGCAAACAGCGCCGGCACATCGAGGCTGAAGCGCGTGGCGAACGGAAAATAGCCGCCGAACACCGAAATATCGACCGGCGAGGCCATCGTCGCATCGTCGGACTGCACCGCATCAATCGTGCCGTTCTGCATCGCCCGGAACAGTTCCGAGGTGGGCACCAGTTGGTCGGCGTAATACAGCTCGATCTCCATCTCGCCATTCGCCGCGGCGTTAAAGGCGTCGATCTGCGGCTTGATCACATGCGCCCCCAGCGGCGCGCCCGAATAGGTCTGCAACCGCCATTTGATCGGCGCACCTTGGGCAATCGCCGCAGGGGCCGCCAGCGTCGTCGCCGCCGCAGCGGCACCGCCCCAGCCGACCCGCTTCATGAATTGCCGTCGGCTATCGAGGATCTTTTCCGAGGGGGACATCGGTTTGATAAGTTTCGTCATCGTCGTTCTCCTTGGTTGAAATGGCGGCCTTCTGGCGGGCCGTTGGTTGTGGGTCAGCGACCCGTTGCGAATTGAGGCAGCCACAGCGCGATCTGCGGGAACATCATCACCAGCGCGATGGTCGCCGCCATCATCAGCACAAAGGGCCAGATGGATCGGTAAATATCCAGCAGCCCGATTTCCTTGGGCGCCAAGGCCCGCATCAGGAACAGGTTATATCCAAAGGGCGGCGTGATATAGGCGATCTGGCAAGTCATCATCATGATGCAGATCAGTTTCATCGTCATGGGGATGTTTCTGGACGATACCGCGATGCTGGTCATCGTCGCGCCCTTGTATATTCCGCTGGTCAAGGGGCTGGATC
>JBBKXP010000307.1:0-4368 GCA_037969545.1 Paracoccaceae bacterium
CGTCGATCATCCTGATCGTCTACGGTGTCGCCACCGAACAAAGCATCGCCCGCCTCTTTGCCGCCGGCATCCTGCCCGGCCTGATGCTCGTCGCGCTTTTCGCGGGCTATGTCGCCATCGTCGCCTGGTTGAAGCCGGGCCTCATTCCCGCCGCCGACGGCACGTTCACGCTCCGCCAGAAACTCCGCGCCGCGCGCAACCTGATCCCGGTCGGCCTGCTGATCGTGGGCGTGATCGGGTCGATCTATACCGGCCTCGCCTCGCCCACCGATGCGGCGGCCCTCGGCGTCGTCCTCGCGGTGATCCTCGCCTTCGCGACGGGCGGCTTCTCGTGGCGGTTCTTCGGCGAGGCGGTGATGTCCGCCACCCGCACATCCTGCATGATCGCGCTGATCCTGCTTGGGGCCGCATTCCTGTCGGTGGCGATGGGCTTTGTCGGCCTGCCGCGCAACCTCGCCGCGTGGATTGGCGGGATGGATCTTTCGCCCGCGATGCTGCTGGTGGCGCTGACCGCCTTCTTCATCGTGCTGGGCTGCTTTCTGGACGGCATCTCGGTCGTGGTGCTGACGACGTCGATCATCATGCCCATCGTACAGGCCGTGGGCATCGACCCGCTGTGGTTCGGCATCTACCTTGTCATCGTCGTCGAGATGAGCCAGATCACGCCACCTGTGGGTTTCAACCTTTTTGTCATTCAGGGCCTGACGGGCATCGACATCCTGACGGTGGCCAAAGCGGCGTTCCCGTTCTTTCTGCTGCTGCTGCTTGGCGTCGCGCTGATCACGGTGTTTCCGCAGATCGTGACGATCCTGCCGGAAATGATGGCGAACTAAAGCGACGACGCCGCCCGGCTGGCCTGATCGTATTGGCCGGACAAGGCGCGCAGACGGACGGCCAGATCGCGCATTTCCTCGCCGCTGATGTCAAGATGGTGCAGACCGTCAAGAAAACACCGCTGCCGCACGGCGCGATAGGCCTCGCAAAGCGTCGCCCCGGTGGGCGACGTCCGGTAAAAGACCTCCTTGCCGCGCTTTTCGTTCAAGAGAAGTTCGGACTTTACCAGTTTACGCAAGGCGTAGTTGACAGTGTGCGTATCCTCGATGTTCAGCAGAAAGCAGATATCGGCCAGACGCTTGTCGCGGGACCGATGGTTGACGTTGTGCAACACCAGAATTTCCAGCGGCGTGAGATCCGCCTTGCCCGTTGCGGCCATGCAACGCGTCATCCAGCGGCTGAAGGCATTGTAGGCAATGATCATGCCGAATTCGACCTCTGACGCCTCCCATCCGTCGCCCTCGGCCAAATGACGCGAGGACACGATACGGCGCTTGGGGTTTGGGTCAGACATGCCGATTCCTTGCTTTCCTTGATTCCCGGACGATACCAAATGTTCGGCAGGTCGCCCACATGCCACGACCGGCGATCCCGCAGCTCAGTGTTTTTCCTTGCCGGTGATCGACGGACACCCGGGCGGCGGACGCAAAATCAGTGTCTGCAAAGGCGGTCCGCTGCGCCCCGAACGTATTCGCGTGCCGCACCAAGGCGGGTCAGATTCGGGCATTCGTCTGTGCGTCGAACAGATGGATGCTGTCGGGATCAGGGCGCACGTGGATCGTTGACCCTTCTGCCGGGGGGTGCGCACCGGGAACCCGCACCACGACGTCTGTGGCGGTGTGGCCCTTCAGGAAGGTGTGTGCATAGGCGTCCGCCCCCAGCGTCTCGACGGCGCGCACCTGCAGGGCGACGGCACCGGCGCTGCCTGCGTCCACGGGGCCAAGGTGTTCCGGCCGCAGACCGACAAAGACCTCGCGACCCTGCCAATCGGGCGGCACCCTTGCGACAAGCCGTTCGCCACCGGGCAGGCTGACGAGATCTGCGCCCAGCGTGCCGGGCAGGATATTCATCGCCGGCGAGCCGATGAACCCGGCGACAAAGACATTCGCGGGCCGGTCGTAGATCGCCATCGGCGTGTCGATCTGTTCGGCCACGCCCGCGTTCATGACGATCAGCCGGTCAGCCAGCGTCATCGCCTCGGTCTGGTCATGGGTGACATACAGCGACGTCGTACCGACGGTGCGCTGCATCTCCTTGATCTGCAGGCGCATCTGCACCCGCAGCTTGGCATCAAGGTTCGACAGCGGTTCGTCGAACAGGAACGCCGCCGGATCGCGCACCAGTGCCCGCCCCATCGCCACCCGCTGACGCTGGCCGCCGGACAGTTGGCGTGGCTTGCGGTCAAGGAAATCCGACAGGTTCAACATGCCCGCCGCCTTGTCGACGCGGGCCCTGATCTCGGCCTTGGGCATGTTGGCGATCTTGAGCCCGTAGGCCATGTTGTCGAAAACCGTCATATGCGGATACAGCGCGTAGTTCTGGAACACCATGGCGATGTCACGCTCGCGCGGTTCCAGCCCGTTGACGACCCGGCCGCCGATGTCGATTTCGCCACTGGTGATCGCTTCGAGGCCCGCCACCATCCGCAGCAATGTGGATTTGCCGCAGCCCGACGGCCCGACGATGACGACGAATTCGCCGTCCGGCACGTCGATGGATACGCCGTGGATCACCTCGGTCTTGCCATAGCTTTTGCGGACATCGCGCAGGGATATGGTCGCCATTACTTTTCAGTCTCCACAAGGCCTTTGACGAACCAGCGCTGCATCGCCACGACGATCATCACCGGCGGCAGGATCGCCAGCACCGCCGTCACCATCACCAGATTCCACGGCGTGTCGGCATCCGCGAACGAGATCATCTTGCGCAGGGCGATGACGATGGTGTTCATCGAATTGGAATTGGTCACCAGCAGCGGCCAAAGGTATTGCGTCCAGCCGTAGATGAACAGGATCACGAACAGCGCCGCGATGTTCGCGGTCGACAGCGGCAGCAGGATATCCTTGAAGAACCGCCAGGGCCCTGCCCCGTCCACCCGCGCCGCCTCGAGCAGTTCTTTCGGGATCGTCATGAAGAACTGGCGAAACAGCAGCGTCGCGGTGGCGGACGCGATCAACGGCAGGATCAGCCCGGCATAGGTGTCGATCAGACGCAATTGCACCATCACCTTGTAGGTCGGCATGATCCGCACCTCGACCGGCAGCATCAGGGTGATGAAGATCAGCCAGAAACAGGCCATGCGGAACCGAAAGTTGAAAAACACGATGGCATAGGCCGAGGCCATCGAAATGATGATCTTGCCGAAGGCGATCCCGAAGGCGACGATCGAGGTGTTCAGCAGCAGCCGCCCGACGCTGACGCCGCCGATCCGGCCGATCCCGCCCGTGATCGCCTCGCGGTAATTGGGCACGGCCTCGGGCCCCGGCAAAAACGGCAGCGGCGGGCGCAGGATCGTCTGCACCGAATGGGTCGAGGCGACAATGACATAATAGATCGGAAACGCCACGACAAGAACGCCAAGCACCAGCAGAATATGCGCCACGACGCGGCTCCACGGTTTCGACCCGACCATGCCGGTATCAGCCATAATGCACCCGCCGTTCGATATATTTGAACTGAAAGGCGGTCAGGGTGATGACGATCACCATCAGGATCACCGACTGCGCCGCTGACGACCCGAGCAGCAGGTTGTTATAGCCGTCGTTATAGACCTTGTAGACCAGCGTTTCGGTCGCCTTGCCGGGGCCGCCGCCGGTGACGGCATGGATGATTCCGAAGGTGTCAAACAGGGCATAGACCGAATTGACCACCAGCAGAAAGAACGTGGTGGGCGCCAGCAGCGGGAAAACGATGGTCCAGAATCGCCGCGCCGAACCCGCGCCGTCAATCGCCGCCGCCTCGATCAGGGATTTCGGGATCGCCTGAAGGCCCGCCATAAAGAACAGAAAGTTATAGCTGATCTGTTTCCAGCTGGCAGCCGCGATCACCAGCCCCATCGCCTGTTCGGAATCCAGCAGCGGATCCCAGCGGATGCCCATCTGGCGCAGTGGGTAGGCCAGCGTGCCAAAGGACGGGTTGAACATGAACAGCCACAACATGCCCGCAATCGCCGGGGCGACGGCATAGGGCCAGATCATCAGCGTGCGATAGAACGCCTTGCCGCGCAGCACCTTTTCGGCCTGCACCGCCAGCAGCAGGGCAATGGCCATCGACACAAACGCGGTCGAGATCGAAAAGAACACGGTGACCTTGATCGAATTGAGGTAGGCGGGATCGGCCAGCACCCGTTCGAAATTGGCCAGTCCGACGAATCGCGAGTTCAGGCCAAAGGGATCCTCGCGCAGGGTCGACTGCCACATCGCCTGCAACGCCGGCCAATAAAAGAAGACAAACGAGATCGCTAGCTGCGGGGCGACCAGCAGCCAAGGCAAAAGGCGATGAGGAAAGGCTGCGCGGTTCATCGGGGAACCCGGC
>JBBKXP010000308.1:0-3029 GCA_037969545.1 Paracoccaceae bacterium
CGTCGATCATCCTGATCGTCTACGGTGTCGCCACCGAACAAAGCATCGCCCGCCTCTTTGCCGCCGGCATCCTGCCCGGCCTGATGCTCGTCGCGCTTTTCGCGGGCTATGTCGCCATCACCGTGCCTGCGGGCGCGTTCGAAAACAGCACCAGCGCAACGAAGGCCAGCGTGGTGAGCGACAGCGCGACCCAGAGGCCGAGTGACAGCAGGGCGATCAGCAGGCCCAGCAGGACGATGGCGATCAGCGGATCGGACAACGGCTCAGACCTCGCCCGGCGCGGTCAGGACCGGGGCGCGGCGGGCGACGACTTCGACCAGGGTGTGCAGCAGCGCCACGACGAGCAGGGCCAGACCGAGGGTCGCCACACTTTGCGGCAAGGCCAGCGGGATCGGGACGATGCCCGAGGAAGTGTCGCCGTAGCGCAGGCTTGCGGCGGTCAGTTGACCCATGAACCACGTCGCCATGCCGGTCACGGCCAGCCCGAGAACGAGGACTGCCGCGTCGGCGAGCGCCCCGAGCCGCCGCGGCATGATCCCCGTCAGCAAGGTGACGCGGACATGGCCACCCGCCCGCAGCGTATGGGCGAGGGCGAGAAAGGTGGCGGCGGCGAGCAGGTAGCCCGAGAAATCGGCGTAAGACGGGATGGTCGTCGGAAATGTACCGGGAAAGGCCCGCCCCAGACCGTTGAGGATGATCTGCGCGCTGATCAGCAGGCAGATCATGACGATCGCCGTTCCTGCGACGACGGCGGCAGCGAAATAGACGCGATCCAGAACCTTGCCCATCCGACATTCCTTTCCGCTACGGACGGGCCCGGCCAATGTCGGCCGGGCCCGATGCGCGTTACTGGTTGTAGGTCTGAAGGATCGACTTGGCCGCGTCCGAGGCGGTGGCATTCCAGGTCTCGAGCATGTCGGCCCCGATGGCCTGCAACCCCGTCACCAGCTCGGCAGAGGGCGGGTAGACGGTCATGCCGTTCTCGGCCAGCGCGGCGGTCTGCGTCTCGGTTTCCTCCATCGACATCGCCCAGCCGCGGGTCTCGGCGGCGGCGGCGGCGTCCAGTACGGCCTGCTGCACTGCCGGGTCAAGCGCGTCGAACATCTGCTGGTTCACCACGACCATGTTCTTGGGCACCCAGGCGTTGATCGGGCTGTAGTGGCTGACAAAGTCCCAGGCGGTCGAGTTCACGCCGGTCGAGGGCGAGGTGATCATCGCCTGCACCTGACCGGTGGCGAAGGCCTGAGGAATATCGGCGGCCTCGACCTGCACCGGGGCGGCACCGGCAAGGGCGGCGAATTCTTCCAGTGCGGCGTTGTAGGCGCGGAACCGCAGGCCGTTCAGGTCGGCGACGGTGGCGATTTCATTTTCGGTGTAGAGACCCTGCGCGGGCCAGGCGACGGAAAAGAGGGGCATCAGGCCCTGTTTGGCCAGCAGTGCGGTGACGACCGGCTTTTGCGCCGCCCAGAGCCGGGTCGCATCCTCGTAGCTGGTGGCGACGAAGGGCTGGCTGTCGAGGCCATAGGCAGCATCCTCGTTCGACAGGGTCGAAAGGAAGAACTCGCCGATCGGCACCTGCTGCGAGCGCACCGCGTTCTTGATCTCGGGGTGCGGGAACAGCGACCCGGCGCTGTGGACAGTGATGTCGAGCGCGCCGTCGGTTGCGGCGCGCACATCGTCGGCGAACTGCATGATGTTGACGGTGTGGAACGTGGTATCGCCGTAGGGCGTGGGCATGTCCCAGTTTTCAGCGAAGGCCGGGCTGGCGGCAAGGGCCGCAGCGGCGAGAAGGGTGAATTTGGTCATCGGTGGCTCCCTGTGGATGCGTGAGGTCGGAATCGCCTCGCTTACATTACGTTGACAAATTGTCAGCGTTCTACGATTGATGCAAGACTTATTTCGATTCGATTTTAGGAGACGGGAATGGGCAGCGAAACGGCGTGGCAGTTCTGGGTCGATCGCGGCGGCACCTTTACCGACATCGTGGCGCAGCGCCCCGACGGCGTGCTGGTGACGCACAAGCTGCTGTCGGAAAACCCCGAGGTCTACGCCGACGCGGCAGTCCACGGCATCCGCACCTTGCTGGGGCTGGGGGTGGACGAGGCGTTGCCCGATGGCGCGGTCGGGGAGGTGCGGATGGGCACGACCGTCGCCACCAACGCCCTGCTGGAACGCAAGGGCGACAGGACTCTGCTGCTGATCACCCAGGGCCTGAAAGACCTTTTGCGGATCGGCTACCAGAACCGCCCGCGGCTTTTCGATCTCGATATCCGGCTGCCGGAAGTGCTTTACGACGATGTGATCGAGGTCGCGGAACGGGTGTCGGCGACGGGCGACATCGTTACCCCGCTTGACACGGAGCAGGTTGGTAAGGCGTTGGCCAAGGCCTATGGTCAAGGCTTTCGGTCGGTCGCGGTCGCGCTGATGCACGGCTACCGCTTTACCGACCACGAGACGCAGATCGGCGCGATGGCGCGGCAGCAGGGGTTCACGCAGATCTCGCTCAGCCACCAGGCCAGCCCGCTTATCAAGCTGGTGTCGCGCGGCGATACCGCGGTGGTCGACGCGTATCTGTCGCCGATCCTGCGCCGCTATGTCGGGCAGGTGACAGAGGCGCTCGACGGTTCCGGGGACGGCGAAACCAGCCAAAGCGGCCCGCGCCTGATGTTCATGCAGTCGAATGGCGGCCTGACCGACGCGGCGCTGTTCCAAGGCAAGGATGCGATCCTGTCGGGGCCGGCGGGCGGCGTCGTCGGCATGGTGCGCACGGCGGCCGATGCCGGGTTCGAGCGGCTCATCGGTTTCGACATGGGCGGAACCTCGACCGATGTCTGCCACTACGCGGGCAGTTTCGAGCGGAGTTTCGAGACGGAGGTGGCGGGCGTGCGGATGCGCGCGCCGATGATGTCGATCCACACGGTCGCGGCCGGCGGCGGCTCGATCCTGTCGTTCCGCGACGGGCGGATGCAGGTCGGCCCCGAAAGTGCCGGCGCCGATCCCGGCCCCGCCGCCTATCGGCGTGGCCGGGA
>JBBKXP010000309.1:0-7864 GCA_037969545.1 Paracoccaceae bacterium
CGCAGGGCACGACCACGGCCCGCGCCAGCACATCCGCCCCAAGCCATTCCGGGGTCACCGGCACGTCGGCAATGCGCGCCCAGACCGCACCCGACCCTGCCTTCGACGCGCTGGCCCGGTTTGCGAGGTTCGCGGATGTCGTCGAACTGATCCGCGCCCACCGCGACGGCAAGCTGCTTTACGATGTCGAACGCGCGATCCGGCTGGCCCGCTATCAGCCCGGCCGGATCGAGATCGAACTGACCGAAGATGCCGCAACAGACATCGTGCAACGGCTCGGGTCGCGGCTGCAGGCATGGACCGGCAACCGTTGGGCGATCATCTTGGTGAACGAGGGCGGTGGCAAGACGCTCTACGAGGTCGAAAACGCGCAAAGGATGGCCGAACATGATGCCGCCCGCGCCCATCCGCTGGTGCAGGCGGTGCTGTCGACGTTCCCGAAGTCGAAAATCGTCGCGATCCGCAGTGCCGCTGCCCTGACCCAGAAGGCCGAAGCCGAAGCCTTGCCCGAAGTGGACGAGGAATGGGATCCGTTCGAGGACAGCTGAACGCCCTTGTCCGCGCCCCCGCGCGTCCATATCTCTGACTCAACCCATGCAAAAGGAAAAAACAGATGCTCAAAGGTCTCGGCGGCCTTGGCGATATGGCCAAGATGATGAAGGCGGCGCAGGAAATGCAGGCCAAGATGGCCGAACTCCAAGAAGAGATGCATGCGATTATCGTCGAGGGACAATCCGGTGCCGGGCTCGTCAAGGCGACGGCGACCGCCAAGGGAGAGCTGAAATCGCTCGACATCGACACCTCGATCTTCAACGGCGCCGACAAGGAGGTCGTCGAAGACCTGATCCTCGCCGCGATCAAGGACGCGCAGGGCAAGGCCAGTGACCGGGCACAGGCGGAAATGTCCAAACTGACCGAAGGCATGGGCCTGCCCGCCGACATGAAACTGCCGTTCTAGGGCAGACCTGGCATGTCTGAGGGCACCAAAGACATCGAGACGCTGATCGACCTGCTGGGCAAACTCCCCGGCCTTGGCCCCCGGTCAGCCCGCCGCGCCGTGCTGCACCTGATCAAGAAACGCACGCTGCACCTGCTGCCGCTGGCAGATGCTCTGCACCGGGTCGGCACCACGGCGCGGGAATGCCTGAACTGCGGCAACATCGGTACCACCGACATCTGCGACATCTGCACCGCCGACAAACGCGCCACTGGCGAGATTTGCGTGGTCGAAGACGTCGCCGACCTCTGGGCAATGGAACGCGCACAGGTGTTCAAGGGGCGCTATCACGTCCTTGGCGGCACGCTGTCGGCCCTTGATGCGGTCGGCCCCGATGAATTGCGCATTCCGCAACTGATCGACCGGATCGCGGCGGAACACGTGAGCGAAGTCATTCTGGCGCTTGGCGCCACCATCGACGGTCAAACCACTGCCCATTACATCGCCGACCAATTGCCCGGCGTCACTGTCACCACATTGGCTCAGGGCGTGCCGGTGGGCGGCGAACTCGACTATCTTGACGACGGCACGATCACTGCCGCGCTCAAGGCCCGCAGGGCGCTTTAGGCGGTGAAACCTGTTCTGGTGCGCACCTTTCCTGGGGCCGCCCATACCGGATCATTCGCCGCCGCCGACCGCCTATCGTGACGCAATCTGCCGCAGGCCCGCGTCTTAGCGGCGGTTACCTTTGTCCTCGTCATCATCGTCATCGTCGTCGTCGGGCAGGTTGAAAAAGGTTTCCGCGTCCGGCGTGGCGTCGTCATCCCCGCGCGGATCGTCGCTGTTGTCGGACAGGCTGAAGGTCTCGAGCCCCGACATCGACGACGGCATCTTTGGTTCGGGCGCCATGCCAAGACTTTGTTCGGTGCTGACCATCTTGCGCCGCTCGTCATCCGTCATCCCACCGCCATCTTTGACCTTTTTGGCGTTAGCCTTTTGCACCGCAGCATCCAGTTCGGACTGCTTGCAAAGGCCCAGCGCGACGGGGTCGATCGGGTCGATGTTGTTGATGTTCCAGTGGGTCCGCTCGCGGATCGCCTGGATCGTCGGCTTGGTGGTGCCGACCAGTTTGGAAACCTGCCCGTCGGACAATTCCGGGTGAAACTTTACCAGCCACAAGATTGACGCCGGGCGATCCTGGCGTTTGGACAGCGGGGTATACCGCGGTCCGCGCCGCTTTTCCTCGCCCAGCGCGGCAGCATTGTATTTCAACTGCAACTTGTGGTTTGAGTTCTTTTCGGCAGCAGCAATCTCGTCCTGCGTCAACTGGTTGTTGGCGATCGGATCAAATCCCTTGACCCCGCTTGCGACATCGCCGTCGGCGATGCCCTGCACCTCTAGGTCGTGCATGCCGCAAAATTCAGCAACCTGCCTGAACGTCAGCGTTGTATTGTCGACCAGCCAGACGGCGGTCGCCTTGGCCATGATGGGTAAACCGGACATTTATTCTCTCCTTCAGACAGACCTTCCCCGCGCCCTTGAGGGGGCAGACCCATTTGGGCCGGGTTCACATTGTCGGGGAACTTGAGCCGTATATAGTCGGCCCGACCAAAAGAGAAAAGATCAAATGTTGCGCCTTGCCCTTGCCCTGCTTCTGTCCGCCACCGCGGCCCGTGCCGATGGCGTGGCGGGCGAATTCGACTACTATGTGCTGTCGCTGTCTTGGTCATCCAATTGGTGTGCATTGGAGGGCGATGCGCGTGACTCGCCGCAATGTGATGCGTCGGCGGATTTTGGTTGGGTTTTGCACGGCCTCTGGCCGCAATACGACATCGGCTACCCCAGCGACTGCCGCACCACCTTTGCCCCGCCGACCCGCGCCCAAACGGCAGCGATGGCCGATATCATGGGGACATCCGGGCTGGCGTGGTATCAGTGGAACAAGCACGGCACCTGTTCGGGGCTGTCGCCCACCGCCTATTTCACACTGGCGCGGCGGGCCTATGCACGGGTGGCGATCCCGCAGGCGTTTCGACGGCTGACCCAAACCGTCACCCTGCCCGCATCGCTGATCGAGGAGGCTTTTACCGACAAGAACCCCGGACTTGATCCCGACGAAGTAACGATCACCTGTCAGCGCGGATACATTCAAGAGGCCCGGATCTGCCTGACCAGGGATCTGGAGTTTCGGACCTGTGGCGCGGATGTGGTGCGCGATTGCACGCTGGAAAGCGCTTTGTTTGAAGCTATCGAGTGAGCATGTTAAAAAACTGATAAACCGATCTCGACCTCAAGAATCTCCCCATCTTCGGACAAGACTATGCTCAGCGACATGTTGTAGAAAAGGAAGGCGACGATGCCTTTCAGTTGGCTCAGCGGATAAGCCTTTCCGAACCTGCCACCCCGCGTCCGCCAGACTGCGACAATCGCCAATGCCTCCTGATTCACCAGCGCGTCGGTTTCGTCAAAACTGCTGAATTTGCGGTTGGTAAATACAATATTTTCAGTCCCAAGCGCGCGCAGCCATTCTGCCAACTGTGCAGCATCGTCGAACAAGGAACCGACGCACCATATGCAGACCTCTAGGTCTTGAGTCTCCTCGAAGATGTCGCGCCGCAATCGTGTCAGATCAGCCAGTTCTTGGGCGGGGTCAATATCCAAGCAACTAAACACGTCTGGGAAGCGTTCCGACGACTCCACATAGGCCAGATACCTGCGGTCATCCTGATAGCGCCGACTGGGCAAAGTCTGGCCAAAGTACCGCAACGCAGGCGATTCAACCTGCTCCAATACCTCACGTGTGACGACGAAGGAATCGTTCAAAGAGAGCGGTTCTTCTTCTGGAAAGAGCAGATGACCGGCTTTAATGAAGGCGAACAAGAGGGGAGGTAGGATAGATGTGAGCATTTCGTGAACGTAGTTCATGATATGCTCACGCCACAGTGTGGAATACCTTACCTTTTTGAAACGGGGCGGAGAACCAGCTAGCCGACCCGCAGCACAATCTTGCCGATGTGTTCACTGGTCTCCATCCGCGCATGGGCCTTCGCCGCATCGGCCAGGTCAAATTCGCTGTCCATCACCGGCGCGACCCGTCCCACCGCCAACAGCGGCCAGACCTTTTCGCGCAGTTCATCCGCGATCCGCGCCTTGGCCAGATCGGACTGCGGGCGCAGGGTGGACCCGGTGAACGTCAGCCGCCGCGTCATCAGTTGCGCCAGATTGATCTCGACCTTGGGGCTTTGCTGAAATCCGATCTGCACCAGTCGCCCGTCATCGGCCAAAGCCGACAGATTGCGCGAAATATATGGGCCGCCGACCATGTCAAGGATCAGATTGGCACCGCCGACCGCTTTCATTGCATCGACAAAATCGGCATCCCGATAGTTGATCGCCTGCTCGGCACCCAAGGCAACACAAGCCGCGCATTTGTCGTCCGATCCGGCGGTCGTGAACACCCGGGCCCCGAAGGCCGCCGCAAGCTGGATCGCCGTCGTGCCGATGCCGGACGATCCGCCATGAACCAGAAACCGCTCGCCCCCCTGCAGCCCGCCGCGCATGAATACATTGGACCAGACGGTAAAGAACGTCTCGGGTAGGCAGGCGGCGGCGTCCAGTTCAATGCCCTCGGGGACCGGCAGGCAATGCGCCGCAGGCGTCACGACATAGTCGGCATAGCCACCACCCGGCAGCAGAGCGCAGACCATGTCGCCGACCTCGAGGCCGACAACACCAGCGCCGATCGCCGACACCTGGCCCGATGCCTCAAGCCCCGGCAAATCGCTGGCGCCGGGGGGCGGCGCATACATTCCTGCGCGTTGCAGGGCATCGGGACGGTTAACCCCGGCAAAGGCCACCTTGATCTGGACCTGTCCGTGTCCCGGTTGCGGCAGTGGCCTTTCGGCCAGCGTCAGAACTTCGGGCCCGCCCGGTTTGGCAATTTCGACGGCCCGCATCATTTTGGCGACCAGTGGCCAGGAAGATCATCAGGCAAGCCCCTGCGTGGCGGTTTGAATGCACTTGCAAACCGCGACACCACCCCTGCAAGCGGTTTGAAGATCGGATTGGCGACAACCTGTGCTTTGAACTTTTCGAACTGCATCACCTCGGCAATCCGCCGGTCGATGAAATCGCGGGTGGCAGCACCCTCGACACTCTCGTCACCCAGCCAGAACAGCACGACCGACCCATAGACGCCCGCCAGGATTGCCCGTTTCGAATACCAGTTCAGATCGTCCGAAGTATCACCCAGCGCCGTCCAGATTGCATCGGCGGTGCCCCAGATCAGGGCGGCCCCCTGCGCCGCCAGATGCGGCAGCGCGAACAGGGCGGTGCCACGGCGCACCACCTCTTTGTCGGCGTCGGCAAGGCGCAACCAAACCAGACGCGCCACCTTTTCACTGTAGCGCAGACCCGATGGCGGCGATGTCTGCCATGTCGTCGCCATGCGGGCATCGCCACACTTGTGGTAAGCGACCGCCAGATCGACGGCGCGGCGCGGACAGGCAGCGCGGGCAGCCTGCACTGTCAGCCCCGACTCGGCCACTGCCGCGTCAAAGGCCGCATCCGACCAACCCTCGAATACGACGTGCGGCAGGATTGCGTCTAAAAGCAATGACTTGGGATCATCTGACATTCGATATGCTCCTTTGACCACATACTAGACAAGGCATCGACCCTTTGCTATACGCCGCATTCCTGCAATTTTTGCAAATCCAACTTAGAGAGGTGGTGAAAACCACATGCAGGTTAGTGTTCGTGACAACAACGTCGATCAGGCGCTCCGCGCTCTTAAGAAAAAGCTGCAGCGTGAAGGCGTTTTTCGTGAAATGAAGCTCAAGCAGCATTTCGAAAAACCGTCGGTCCGCAAGGCCCGTGAAAAGGCCGAAGCAATCCGCCGTCAGCGCAAGCTGGCCCGGAAAAAGCTGCAGCGCGAGGGGCTATTGTAAGCCACTTTCGACTGAAATGACCGGAAAACAACCCCCGTTGCATCACACTTCGGGGGTTTGTTTTTGTCCGGACGTCAGGGCGCCCGGTGGACCGTGACATCGCTGGTATGAGCAATGCTTGACCCGCCGGTGTTGTCGGTGTCGCAGAACAGGCCGATCAGTGTCAGCCGCCCGGTATCCCTGCGCCCGGTGACATGGGCATAGAACCTCCGCAGATCAACCTCTTGATTACGCCATTTCCCGGAATTCGCCGCCAGCCCGTCAGCCACCAGATGCTGAAACCCCCCGATCACCTTGTAATCGCCGGGCGCAAAACGCGCGTTCGACCAGATGATCTCGGCGTTATGCGTGCCGCCCTCGCTGTCGGTAAATTCCACGAACAGACGGACCGGATGATCGTCGCCCGCTGGCGTTTCTTCGTCCACCTCGCCCGACACCGGGCGTTCGACAAACCAGTCCCAGGTCAGCAGCGGATAATCGGCGATCGCGATATCCGTCGCCCGCAGCAACATCGACCCGCTGTCGTCTGTCTCGCAGCGCAGGGCATCGCGGCCTTCGAACGACACGAACGACAACTGCATCGGCTTGGTGAACCGAAACTGTCGGTTGGTCCAGCCGGGAGGCAGGGCCAACAGGTCGAACGGCGTGGCGAATGGCAGCACCCGCACCGCGTCTGCATCGCCGCCGACGATCGGACTGCGCCGGTCGATCGGCTCGGCGCGAAGGAACCAAAACCCGGCAAACCCGCAAACCAGCAGGAAAATCAGGATCAGGACTGTCTGACGGTATTTCATCCAAAGGTCCAATTCAACGAGTAGCGCCACCACGACAAGGCAACGCCCTCTGGATAGGCGGTTATCTGGCCCGGCCGACGATCACAACGGCAATGCGGTGGTCTGGCGCACCGTCCGCAACGCAAATGACGACTGCATCGTCTGTACCCCCGGCAACGCGGCAAGATGGCGACGGTGGATCTGGGCAAAATCGTCGGTGTCCGCCGCCACGACTTTCAACAGATAATCGGCCGACCCGGCCATCAGGTGGCACTCCAGAACGTCGGGCACCCGCTCCACGGCGCGCTCGAACGCGTCCAAAACTTCATCGGCTTGCCCGCTAAGGGTGATTTCGACAAAGACCGTCGTCCGCCGCCCCATCTTGCGCGGGTCCAGCAACGCAACATAACCGCCGATGATGCCGTCCTTCTCAAGCCGTTGAACCCGACGGTGACAGGCCGAGGCAGACAGGTTGACCTGTTCCGCCAGATCGGCATTCGACTTTCGCCCGTCCCTCTGCAAGGCGTCAAGGATTCGACGGTCGATATGGTCAATCTCAGTCAAGCGCAGATTCCTTCGACAATTCCCGCCTAATACACAGATTTCTATCACCGATTACCACCATAACCCGAAGAAATCCGCAAGACATTGCGTGCAATCAGGCCGATGCTTGCACCAACGAACATCCGGAACAGGGGAAGAAAATGCACATCGGCTGCCCGAAAGAGATCAAACCGCAGGAATTCCGCGTTGGCATGACGCCGAACGCGGCGCACGAGGCGGTGACGCACGGCCATTCCGTGACGGTCGAGACCAATGCCGGTATCGGTGCAGGGTTCACCGATGCCGATTATGTCGCCGCCGGGGCCATGATTGCCAAGACGGCCGCCGAGGTGTTCAAGGCCGCCGACATGATCGTCAAGGTCAAGGAACCGCAGGCCGGCGAGCGCAAGATGCTGCGCGAGGGGCAGATCCTGTTCACCTACCTGCATCTGGCCCCCGACCCGGACCAGACGCATGACCTGCTGAAATCCGGTGCCACCTGCATCGCCTATGAAACCGTCACCGACGACCGGGGCGGATTGCCACTGCTGGCACCAATGTCCGAAGTCGCCGGGCGGCTGGCGCCGCAGGTCGGCGCCTGGACGCTGCAAAAGGCCAATGGCGGGCGCGGTGTGTTGCTGGGCGGCGTGCCGGGCGTCGGT
>JBBKXP010000310.1:0-21600 GCA_037969545.1 Paracoccaceae bacterium
GTGGTGATGCCATGACGCGCAATGATGCGTTCCAGTGCGGCCTGATCGACCCTGTCCGCGGCAACAAAACGGGCGCCGGCCACTGCTGTATCGGTCATCCGCCCACGCGCGATCTGGACGACATCTGCCCCCCGCATGATCAGGGCGCGGGCGATCGCGCCTCCCAGGAACCCCGTCCCGCCGACAATGGCCACCGTCAACGCGCGACCTCGCGCCCGCTGGCCGCGATCAGGGCGCGGGTGTAGTCGATGGTCGCTGCACCCCGCGCCAGCGCGTCGCGGCTCATGGTTTCCACGATCCTGCCTCGCGCCATCACGGCCAAGGCGCTGCACATATGGCTGATGACCGCCAGATCGTGACTCACGATCAGATAGGTCAGGCCCCGCTCGGCCTGCAGACGCGCCAAAAGATTCAGGATTTCAGCCTGAATCGACACGTCGAGCGCTGAGGTCGGTTCGTCCAGCAGAACCACCTGAGGTTCCAGCGCAAGGGCGCGGGCGATGGCAATCCGCTGGCGTTGTCCGCCGGACAGTTCGTGCGGATAACGAAAGCGGTGCGCCGGGGTCAGGCCGATATCGGCGAACAGCGCGTCGGTGCGCGCCGCGATATCGGTCATGCCGTTGATCTGCATCGGTTCCGACACCGCATCGCCCACCAACCGCTTGGGGTGGAGCGAGGCGTAAGGATCCTGAAACACCATCTGCACGGTGCGCCGAAAGGTCGGGCGCTGCGCGCCGCTATGACCGTCGCGGGCGTCGATCCCGGCGACGCCGATGGTCCCGCTCCAGCGCGGTACAAGCCCGACAATAGACCGCAGGATCGTGCTTTTCCCCGATCCGCTTTCGCCGACCAGACCAAAACTCTCACCCTTGGCGACGGTAAGGGTCGCACCTTGAACGACATGGGCCTGCGTCGCCCCCTTGCCATACCAGACATCAAGATTGTCGACCGCAATCATGGCGCACCCGCCAGCCAGTCGTCGTCGCGTTCCAGCACCGGCAATGGCCCCTGCGGCCCGCCAATGCGCGGCATGCACCGCAACAGTCCTTGGGTGTAGGGGTGTTTTGCGTCTGCAAGATCGCTCGCCGCGATTTCCTCGACCACGCGGCCGGCATACATGACCAGCACCCGATCGCAAAACCGCGCGACGAGCGGCAGGTCGTGGCTGATGAAAATAAGCCCCATGTCGCGCTGGCTGACCATCTGGTCGAGCAGTTCCAGCACCCGGGTCTGGATTGTCACATCAAGCGCCGAGGTGATCTCGTCCGCGATCAGCAGATCAGGCTGGCGCACGAATGCAATGGCGATCATCACCCGCTGACCCATGCCGCCGGAAACCTCGTGCGGGTATAGCCGCATCACGCGGGCAGGGTCACGGATGTCGACCGACAGCAGCATGTCCTGCGCCTGCGCCCAGGCCACCCGGCGCGACAGCCGCTTTCCTGCGTTGGCGGCACCCAGCCGGATCGATTCGACGATCTGGTCGCCAATCCGCTGAACAGGATTCAGGGCATGTCGCGGATCTTGCAGGATCATCCCGATCCGGTCGCCGCGCAACCTGCGCCACTGTCGCCTGTTCGCCGCCTGAAGGTCGATGCCGTCGAACGTCATCCGATCTGCACTGACCCGTGCCAGATGCGGCAGGATCCCCAGAACGGCGCGGGCGGTCAGGCTTTTGCCGGAACCGGATTCACCGACGATGCCCAGCTTTTCGCGTCCCATAGTCAGCGACAGGTCGCGGACGGCACGGGCTTCGCCGCCGTCCTCGGTTGTAAAGGCGACGTTCAGGCCCTCGATCTGCAATAGCGGCATCATCGGCCGGACCCCGTGTGCGGGTCCAGAATGTCGCGCAGCGCATCGCCAAGAAAATTGAAACCGAGGCTGACGATAAAGATCGCCGCCCCCGGCATCGCCGCCACCCACCATTGTTCAAAGATGAACCGCCGGCCACTTGCGATCATCGCGCCCCATTCGGGCAGCGGCGGCTGTGCCCCCAGGCCGATAAACCCCAGTCCCGCCGCGATCAGGATGATCCCGGCCATGTCGAAGGTGACCCTCACCAGCGTCGAGGAATAACAGATCGGAAAGATGTGGCGGCTGATGATCCGCCAGTGCGATGCCCCCGCCAGCCGGACGGCGGCAACATAATCTGCGCCCCGAACCGTCAGCGTTTCGGCCCGTGCAAGGCGCGCGTAAGGTGGCCAGGCGGTCAGAGTGATGGCCAGCGCCGCATTGACGATGCCGGGACCAAGGACAGCGACAAAGGCCAGCGCCAGCAACAACTTGGGCACCGCCAGAAAGACATCCGTGATCCGCATCAGGATGGCGTCGATCCAGCCGCCGAAATAGCCTGAAACGACCCCCATCAGCAGGCCGATCGGGGCTGAGGTGAAAATCACGAGCGCGACAATGAAGATGGTGATCCGGCTGCCGTAAAGGATGCGTGTATAGATATCGCGCCCCAGCTCGTCGGTGCCCAGCCAGTAATCCGCCCCCGGCGCGGTCAATCGGGCGGCAAAGTCGGGGGCATAGGGATCGTGTGTCGCCAAGAACGGCGCAAGGATCGCAACTAGGATCAGCACGCAGCCGATGGTCAGCCCGACCATGCCCAGCGGATTGCGCCGGAACGCCCGCGCAAAACTGCGCGCAGCGTCAAGACGTGCCTGCATGTCGGATTGGCGCAGCGTTTCGGTCATGTCGCGCTCCGCGTCCGGGGATCAAGGAGACCGTAAAGCAGGTCAGAAGCGACGTTGAGCAGCACAAAGATCGTGCCGACCACCAGCGTCCCGCCCAGCACCGCGTTTATGTCGCCCCCGAGCAGCGATTGGGCGATGTAATTGCCCAGACCGGGCCATGAAAATACTGTCTCGATCAACACGGACCCTTCCAGCAGCCCGCCGAATGACAGGGCCACGATCGTTACCAGCGGGATCGCCGCGTTGCGCAGTGCATGGCGGACCACGACGGTGTATTCCGACGCCCCCTTGAGCCGCGCCGCCAGTACATATTCAGAGTTCAGTTGTTCCAGCATCACCGACCGCGTCATCCGGCTGATGTAGGCCATCGAATAGTAGCCGATCAGCAGGGCCGGCAAGGTGATATGACTGACCGCGTTGGCAAAGACGTCCCAGCTTCCCGACAGGGCCGTGTCGATCAGGATGAATCCAGACACCCGCCTGAATGAATAGGCATAACCGATATCGATCTGCCCCGGCCCGCCGACCCATTGCAGCCGGGCGTAAAACACCAGTAGCGCCATCAGCGCCAGCCAGAAGATCGGAACCGAATAACCGATCAGCGCAATCACCCGCACCACATGGTCGACCCATGTGTCGCGCTTGACCGCAGCGATGACTCCGGCGGGGATGCCCAGGGCCACCCCAATCAAGATGCCGAGGATAGCCAATTCAAACGTCGCGGGGAAAAACCGCAGGATGTCGGCGGCAACCGACCGTCCGGTGACCATCGACTTACCAAGGTCAAGTCGCAGCACATCGCCCAGATAGGTCACGAACTGCACAATCACCGGCTTGTCGAGCCCCATGTCGCGAAACACCCGGTCATAAACGTCCTGCGGCGCCTGATCGCCCACCACAGTCAGGACGGGGTCGATCGGCACGATCCGCCCGATGAAAAACGTCAGCGCCACTAGCCCCAAAAGGGTCAGTGCCACCGTCAACGTGACCGAAGCCACGCCCGTCACCAGCCGCGCGGCGCGGCCGGTGAATATCTGACTGCGGCCAAGGCCTGGATTCGAGGTCATGTTGATCCCGACAAAAACAGGAAAAAAGAGAATGGCCGACCGGTTAGTGCCGGTCGGCCAAAGGCCCGAAGGACGGGCTTACTTCGTGACGTTCCAATACCGGTCGTCGGCAAAGGTCACGCCCAGAACAAGGCCCTGCACGTTGGCACGCACGCCGATCGCCCGCTGTTCCTGAAACATGAACAGGAACGGCGATATGTCGGTATGCTCTTTCTGGATTTCCTCGTACAGCGCCTGCCGGGTCGCGGCGTCCTCTTCACCCAGGGCCGCCATCGTCCGCGCGCTGAGTTCGCCCGGGTCGAAACCGAAACGGTCGGCCAGCGTTTCCTTGTCGTCCGGCGTATCTGACGCTTTCACCGCAAAGGCGCGCGCGTTCGAATGCGGATCAGGGTAATCCGGCCCCCACAGCCCCATCCAGCCGTCCAGATCGTGACTGCGGTAGCGTTCCAGCCATTGCCCGCCGTCCACGACCTCAAGGTTCAATTCAATACCGGCAGGGGCCATCGTGGCCTGTAGCGCCTGCGCGAAATCGACATAAGGCGCGTTGTTCCACACCACGATATCCAGCGAAAACGGCAGGTCGACCCCGGCCTCGGCCAACAGGGCATTGGCCTTGTCCAGATCATAACTGAAGGGGTTATAGTCAGTGGCCCCGAGGAATCCGTCCGGGATCATCGTCTGATGCACTGACACGGTGCCCGCCGCCAGCGTTTCGGCCATGCCCTGATAGTCGATCAGCCATTTCATCGCTTCGATGACTTTCGGGTTGTCCAGAGGCGTGCTGCGCTCGTTCATGCCCATGTAGTAGATGACTGACGACGGACCGGTCAGCGTCGTGGTGTCAGTATTGCCAGCCATCGCAACGTGATCGTCCGGGGCCAGTTTGTTGGCGATATCGATGTCCCCCTGTTCCAGCAGCAGGCGCTGGGTCGCGCTTTCGGCGACCTGCCGGATCACGATCCGGGCCATTGCCGGGGCATCGCCCCAATAGTTGTCGTTGCGGTCCATCACGATGGCGACCGCCGGATCCCATTGCGACAGTTGGAACGGGCCGGACCCGACAGAAGCCGCCCCGCTTTTCAGCCAGGCATTGCCGAAATCACCGTCAACTTCGTTGGCGATCAGCGGCGCCTTTTCGACGATGGCCGCGACATAGGCCGACAGGACGACAAGGAAAAACGAGGGCGAGTAGGCCTCGTCGATGGTGACAACCAGTTTGCCATCTTCGACGCGAACCCGTTCATCTACGTTTTCGGGGGTGAAACCAAACTGCGTAATGATAAAGGCCGAGCGTGAATTCAGCTTGACCGCGCGCTGCAGCGAATAGGCGGCATCGTCTGCCGTCACCGGGTTGCCGGACGAAAATGTCGCGGCGGGATCAATCGTAAAGAAATACGTCAGACCGTCGTCGCTGATCGTCCATTCCGAGGCGAGTTGCGGTTCGATGTCGGTGGCGTCGTCGATATTGACGGTGACAAGGTTTTGGTAAACCTGCGTCGTCACCAGCACGCCGCCGACTTCGGACACCTCGTGCGGGTCGAGCGACAACACGTCGTCGATCACATCTGCGATGACCAGCGTGTCGGCGGGGGTTTCGGCATAGGTGGGTACGGCCAGCACCAGCGCCAAGGCCGTGGCGAGGCCACTGGCAGCGATACGGAAAGTCATGTCGGTTCTCCTTTTCAGACGCCCGCGTGCGGCGAGCTGTGGGTTTATGATGGCAGACCGGCGGACGCGAACACGCCGCCGGCACCGCCTGGTTTCATTCGGTCATCGTCACATCGCGGAAATAGGGGACGTTCAGCGTCGAGCGCCAGAAGCCCTGCACATCCGGTGACATCATCATGTAGTTATAGCGGTGATACATCGGCAGAATGATGTGGGCATTCATCAGGATTGCCTCGGCCGCGCGCATGTCGGCAAGGCTTTCGGCCTCGTCCGGCGTCGATTTGGCGGCCTCCAGCGCGGCGGCAAATTCAGGACTGTTCCAATGCGCCAGATTGTTCGGGCTGTCGGGCAGGTAGATGTCAAGGAATGTCATCGGATGCGGATAATCCGCGCCCCAGCCCATCTGCGCGATCTGATATTCAACCTTTTGCACCTCGGGATAATAGACCTGCCATTCGGTGGCCTGGATCGACACGTCGATGTTCAGGTTTTCCTTCCACATCTGTTGGATCGCCTCGAGCAGCTTTTCGATCGGGGGCGAGGTGTAGGTGATGAACACCGTTTCGGGAAACCCTTCGCCGCCCGGATAGCCCGCCTCGGCCAGCAGTGCCTGCGCGGCCTCGGGCTGTGCATGGGCGTCCAATCCAAAGGTGTCGGTGCCGTCGCGGAAATCCTCGCCTGCGACAGTCATGCCGTAGGGGACAAGGCCGATCGCGGGTCGATCTGCCGACTGGAGAACGAAATCGACGATGTCTTGCCGGTCGATGGCCATCGACAGGGCCTGCCGGACCCGCACATCATCCAGCGGCGCCTTCGCCGGATTGAAGAACGCATAGGTGGTGCCCAGTGCCGGGACGATCAGGAAGGCATCGCTTTCCGACATCAGGCGGGGGATTTCAGGTGCTGGCACAGCCTCGATCCCGTCGACCTGACCCGATTCCATCGCCGTCAGCGCCGTCGCCTGATCGGGGATCAGCCGGAACGTCAACGTGTCCAGCGACACCGCGGCAGAGTCGTAATATTCAGGATTCTTGGCAAACACGACAGATTCGCCAAAATTGAACGCCGTTACCTTGAACGGCCCATTGCCGATGAACGTCGCGGGATTGCGGGTCCAACCTTGTGGATCAGCCTCGACAATGTCCTGGCGCACCGGAAACCAGTTGGTATAGGTCAAAAGTTGCAGCATGTAGGGGACGCGGTTGGTCAGCGTGAAGGTCAGCGTCTTGTCGTCGGGCGCAGAAATCGCGACATCGCCGACGCCTGCGGCAGCATAATGCGCCTCTGCCCCGTCGATCAGGTAGAACATCGACGGGTTCATCGCCCCGGCTGCCGGATCAAGAACACGCAGCCAAGCATAGACGAAATCCTGCGCCGTCACCGGCTGACCATCTGACCAGTTGGCGTCGCGCAGATGGAACGTGTAGGTCAGTCCATCGTCCGACACCTCCCAACTATCGGCCATCGCGCCTTCGATCTCGTTGTCTTTGTTGAACCGCACGAGGCCTTCAAAGGTATTGCCGATGATCGGCGCGGCAAAGGTTTCAGAGGTGAGTCCGGGGTCATAGGTCGCGGATTCGTTGTTGACCACATAGGTCAGATCGCCTTGAGCGAGGGCCGGCCCCGCGACGAGGGCGGCGAAGGCGACGGAAATCATCAGGTTACGCATGTGCAGGTTCCTTTGCGAAGGGAGGTGGACTGCCGGGCGGCGGCAGCGGGTGATGGCAGGCGACAGCATGGCCGTCTGCCGGAGAATCAAGGGCGGGTTCGTTCTGCGCACACAGCGCCGACGCGCGTGGGCAGCGGGTACGGAACCGGCATCCCGATGGCAGGTTCAGGGGGCTGGGAACCTCGCCGATTTCAAACGGATCGTCACGCCGCGCGGCCGGATCGGGGACCGGGATCGCGGACCACAACAGCTGTGTATAGGGGTGGCGGGGCGCCGCGTGAAGAGCTTCGCACGGGGCGATTTCGACCAGTTTGCCAAGATACATCACGCCGATCCGGTCGGCGATATGGCGCAGCATCGACAGATCGTGCGTGATGAACAGATAGGCCAGCCCGAATTCGCGTTTCAGATCCGCCAGCATGTTGACGATCTGCGCCTGGATCGACACGTCGAGCGCCGAAATCGGCTCGTCGCAGATCACCAGATCGGGCTGCAACGCGATGGCGCGGGCAATCCCCACCCGCTGCCGCTGTCCGCCCGAAAACGCGTGCGGGTAACGGTCGGCGGCATTGGCCCCAAGGCCCACGCGGTCCAGCAGATCGGCAACCCGGGCGCGGCGGGTTTCCTTGGTGCCCTGCCCCATGATATCCAGCGGTTCCGCGATCAACTCGCCCACCGTCATCCGCCCGTTGAGCGCCGCGATGGGATCCTGAAAAATCATCTGCATCCGGGCGCGATGCGGTCTCAGCGCTGCCTCGCTCAACGTTGTGATATCCACACCATTCAGCAGCACCCGCCCCCCGCTAGGCCGGTATAGCCGGATCAGGGTGCGGGCGAGCGTTGATTTTCCGCAGCCGCTTTCGCCGACAAGGCCCAGCGTTTCGCCACGCCGGATCGTCAAACTGATCCCGTCGACAGCCTTGAGCGGTCCAGTCCGGGTCGGAAAGTGCATCTTGAGGTCATCAAGTTCCAGCAGCGGCACGGTCATGACACGGCCTCTGCAACCAGGGACGCAGGGGCGGCGGGATCGACCAGCCAGCAGCGGGCACGCTGCCCCGGCTGCAGGCCCGTTCCGTCAACTTCACCATAAAGCGGCGGGAAGGTGCTGCACACATGCATCGCCTGCGGACAGCGCGGGCTGAATGGACAACCGGGCGGCGGATTGCGCATATCGGGCGGACTGCCCGGCACCGGCGACAGCGGGCGACCGGCTGCACGCGGATCGGGAATCGCGGCCAGTAGCCCGCGCGTATAGGGGTGGCGTGGGACGGCGAACAGGTCGGCGACCACCGCCGCCTCCATCACACAACCGCCATACAGCACCATCACCCGGTCGGCGGTTTCGGCGATCACGCCCAGATCGTGGGTGACAAGGATGATCGCCATGCCCAGCCTGTCGCGCAGCTCTTTGAGCAGCCCAAGGATCTGGCGCTGGATTGTCACGTCAAGGGCGGTCGTCGGTTCGTCCGCGATCAGGATGTCAGGCTCGCAGGCAATGGCGATGGCGATCATTACCCGCTGGCGCATCCCGCCGGAAAACTCGTGCGGATAGCTGTCTATCCGGGTCGCCGCCGAAGGGATGCGCACCATTTCCAGCAACTCGACCGCGCGGGCGCGGGCTGCTGCGGTGCTCATCCGGCGATGGCGCAACAGAACCTCGGCAATCTGACGCCCGACCGTCATGGTGGGGTTCAGTGCCGACATCGGATCCTGAAAGATCACGCCGATCCGCTCTCCCCTGATCCGGGTCAACTGCCGTTCGGACAGTTGCAACAGATCTTGACCATCGAACTGCGCTATCCCCGCCGTGATTTGGCCGCCGCGCTTGAGCAGCCGCAGGATGCTCATGCAGGTCACCGATTTGCCCGATCCGCTTTCGCCCACCAGCCCGAGGATTTCACCCCGCTGCAATGTCAAATCCACGCCACGAACGGCCTGCACGATACCGTTTCCGGTGCGGTATTCGGTGCGAAGCCCCTGCACTTCCAGCACTGCCCCGGTCATGACGCGAGCCTCGGGTCAAGCGCATCGCGCAACCCGTCGCCCAGAAAATTGAACGCCAGCATGGTCAGGCTGATCGCGACTGCCGGAAAGAATAACTGATGCGGATAGGCGCGCAGGGTCTCGACAGCTTCCGAGGTCAGGGTGCCCCAACTGGCCTGCGGCGGCGTGACGCCAAGGCCGATAAAGCTCATGAAACTTTCGATGAAGATCGCCGAGGGGATCAGCATAGTGAGCGTGACAAGGATCGGGCCAAAGGCGTTGGGCAGCAGATGCCTGAACAGAATGCGCGACGTTGACGCGCCCATCGTGCGGGCGGCGGCGACGTAATCCTGACTTTTCAACGTCAGGATTTGCCCGCGCACGATCCGCGCCATATCGACCCAATAGACGGTGCCGATGGCCAGCACGACTGACAGCAGCCCCGATTGCAGAACCACCATCATCAGGATCACGTAAAGCGTCAGCGGGATCGTCGCCACGATCTCGACAAAGCGCATCATCACGGCGTCAACCCGGCCGCCCAGCAGGCCGGAAATGCCGCCATAGACGACGCCGATCACAAAATTGGTCAGCACTGCCGCTGCAGCCACCAACAACGAAATTCGCGCACCATACAATTGACGCACCAGCACGTCGCGGCCCAACTGATCGGTGCCAAAAGGATTGCGCCGGTTCAGCGACAAGGCACCTGCGGTCGCCGGCGCCCCGTCTACCGACAGAACCGGCGGGCGCTGCGAAAAATCCAGCACGACCGCATGGCCGTCAATCACCCAGGTGCTTTGCCGGTTGATCATGTCGCGGTCGTCGGGCCGCAGCAGTCCATCGATGCCACCCTCGGGGTTGATGCTATAGAGACTGAGATTGCTGGCATTGACGAAAACCAGACCCCCGCCGACCGTGTAGGGACGGTAGACCGGCGGCAAGTTCGATAGCTCGAGCTTTTGTTCAAAATAGCTGTAGGGCGAAGCCATCGGCCCGAATGCTGCCGCCAGCACCAAAAGGATAATGAAAGTCAGCCCCGCCATCGCCGGCCGGTGCCGCAACAGCCGGTCACGCACCCCTCGCCAAAACCCACGTGTCGCGGTCGTCACCTGCGGATCGGTCACCGCGCCGACCGGCGTGGTCATCGGGATCCACATATCGGGGGCGATGACCGGGCCGGTCATCGGCCCTCTCCGTAGGAAATCCGCGGATCAAGCAAGAGATAAAGCAGATCGACGATCAGGATCATCAGCATCAAGAAGACCGCATAAAAGATCGTGATGCCCATGATCGCCGTATAGTCGCGGTTGGTGATCGACAGGACGAAATGCCGCCCGATGCCGGGCAACGCAAAGATCTGTTCGATGACGAAACTGCCGGTCAGCAGATTGGCGACGACCGGCCCCAGCACTGTCACCACCGGGATAAGCGAATTGCGCAGCCCATGCCGCAGGATGACCGTTGACGCCGGCAGGCCCTTGGCGCGGGCTGTCATGATGTAATCCTGCTCCATCGTTTCAAGCAGGCTGGACCGGGTCAGGCGGGCGACGAACGACATCCAGAACCCCGACAGCGCCACGACCGGCAAGATATAGCCGCGCCAGTCATCCAGCCCGAACGCGGGGGTCCAGCCCAGCCGCAATGCAAAGATGTAAAGCGACACCGTGGCGATGACGTAGGACGGCACCGCGATGCCAAGGCTCGCCACGAACATGGCCAATGTGTCGGGCCAGCGGCCGCGGTTCAACGCCGCCACGATCCCGGCGGGCACACCAAAGGCGACGACGCAGATGATCGCCAATAATCCCGTCTGCGCGGTGACCGCCAACCCTTCGCGGATCATGCTGTTGACGCTGACACCCGGATACTTGAATGACGGCCCCAGATCGAACGACAACACCCCGCCAAGGTAATTCAGGTACTGCCGCCACAGCGGCTGATCCAGCCCGAATTTCGCGTTCAATGCCGCCTCGATTTCCGGCGCCAGCATCTTTTCCGACACAAAGGGGCCGCCAGGGACGGCATGCATCAAGGCGAACGTCAGTGTAATGATCGCCAACAGCGTCAGGCCCATCATCCCGATGCGGCGTCCCAGCCAGCCCAGCGGAAGGCGGCTCGCGCTAGTCATCCTGCTGCTTTCCAGCAATATCAGGGCGTTGCCGAAATGTTGGGCCATTGCCCAGCCAGAATAACAGCGCCTCGTCATTGGTCGGATTGCGCGCCTGATGGCGCATGTCGGACCTGAAATGCAGCGTGTCGCCCGCACCGAGTTCAAATGCCTTGCCGTCAATCTCGAATGTGACGCGGCCTGATCTGATCTCGACAAATTCTTCGCCGAAATGCTGGTCGGTCTCGGTGACGAAACCCGCAGGCAGGGTGATTAGAAAGGCCGAAAAGGACGCGCCGATAAATTCGCCGTGGACCCGCTGATAGGTCATGCCCCCAGCGCGGACCCATGTCGTTTCGCGGTCCTTGGCCCGGTTCACGATGCCACGGGCGTTCGGGATCATGATGAAATGGCTCAGATCGAGCGACAGCGCGGCAGCCAGCCGCTTGAGAGAGCTTAATGAAGGTGTCGCAATGTCGCGTTCAATCTGGCTCAGATAGCCGACGGACAAATCAGCGCGTTCGCTGAGGTCTTGCAGCGTGCAATTCTGGCTCCGCCGCGCCGTTCGCAAAAGCGCCCCAACGAAAGGTTCTGCGGGTCGGGTTGCCGGTTTGGCAGAATTGGTCACACTGCAGTCCCCCTAGGATCGGCATCCCGAGCGTATCTAAAAAAGTTAGATAAAAGCAAAGAATATTTTGGAGATGCGATGCGCCTGCCCGACTGGAAAATATCTGAAGGAAGCGCGCAACGGTCAGGCTGCAACGCCATGTTATCTGTAGACTTGCTCCCGGCAGCAGAAAATCAGATTGCTTTTCGCAAACTCGCCCGCAATTGATCGGCCCCGCCAGTGCCGCCAATTTTTTGCACCGCCGCTGCGCCACAGGTGTTTCCTGTTGCGAGACACTGGAGCAAAGGCATGCCATGCAACCAGTCGGACACAAAGCCGCCGTTGAACGCGTCGCCAGCGCCGGTTGCATCGACGACTGATACCGGCCGGGCCGGCAAGCTTTGCCAGTCACCTCCGCGTACCCGCGCCCGCGCGCCGTTGCTGCCGCATTTCACCACCGTCAGTGAGGCGCAGTCGTCAGGGACACCGGCGGCTGCCAGTGCTTCGGCCTCGGATGCATTGGGCAGGAACACGTCCACTTGTGCGATCAGCGGCGCGGACTCTGGCGAAAACAGGTCTTGCCAGCCACAATCCAGTGAAATCGTCAGCCTGGCAGCGCGCGCATGGTCGATCAGGGCCGGATTATCCCTCAGGGTACTCAGTTCGCCGATGTGCAGATGCCGGGCATTTGCGAACATCGCCGGTTCCAGTGGGGGCAGCGCCTGACCGCTCGCGCGGGTCAAAAAGGCGCGGTCGTCACGGGTGCCGATCACAACGGTGATCTGCGGATCGGTCCCCGGGTCCGCGGTGACGCATAACCGTGCATCGACGCCTTGCGCAGCCATATTGCGCGCCACGATTGAATCGAAGGGCGCGACAGGTAGGACCGAAATTTGCGATACACCATGGCCGAGCGCGGCAACCGTCGCAGCCGTTATGAAGGCGCCGCCGCCAGCATGGAGCATCAAAGCCTCGGCGAATACCTCGGTTCCCGCGGACGGCAAACGCGGTGAGCCGGAAAAAATCAGGTCACAATAAAGCCGACCGGCACAGAGTATTCGATCGTTGGCAGGTGGCCCTGTCACGCCAGCGACACCCCGGTTTGGGCATCGAACAAGTGCAGATTTTCTGGATCAGCGCCCAGATTGACGGTCTCTCCCACTTTTGGCGGGTTGCGCCCATCGGCCTTGGCGATGATTTCGCCATCACGTGTTTCGATGTAGATCAGGGTTTCCGGGCCCAGCGGTTCGCGCACCGTGACCTTGCCCGATATGATCGGATTGGCGTCATCAGGATGCAGATCATCGGGACGCACGCCAAGTGTGATGTCCCTGTCTTCATGTGCCAGCGTGAGGCCAAGCGACAGTTGCCGTCCGTTGTCCAGCGCCACACCACCACTGTTCAGCCGTCCCGGCAACATATTCATGGATGGGGCACCGATGAACCGGGCGACAAAGATGTTGGCAGGTTTGTGATAGACGTCGTCCGGGGTGCCGACCTGCTGAATGTTACCACCGTTCATGATGACGATACGGTCTGCCATGGTCATCGCCTCGACCTGATCGTGGGTGACGAACACGATGGTATTGCCGACCCGCTGGTGCAGCTTCTTGATTTCCAGCCGCATCTGGGTGCGCAGTTGGGCATCGAGGTTGGACAGCGGTTCGTCGAACAGGAATACTGCTGGATCGCGGACCATCGCCCGACCGATGGCGACGCGCTGACGCTGACCACCCGAAAGTTGCGACGGCTTGCGTTCAAGCAGCTCCGTCATGTCAAGAATCCCGGCAACCTCGACGATCCGTGCCTCTTTGTCGGGATTGGACATTTTCGATGTACGCAGCCCGAACGCGATGTTCTTCTTGACGCTCATATGCGGGTAGATCGCGTAATTCTGGAACACCATCGCAATGTTGCGTTCTTTGGGTTCCAGGTTGTTGACCTGCCGCCCGCCTATCTCAATCGTGCCGCTGGTCGATTCCTCAAGTCCCGCGATCAGGCGCAGCGTCGTTGACTTGCCGCAGCCTGACGGACCCACGAAAACCACGAATTCGCCGTCCTGCACATCAAGGCTGATACCGTGCAACACCTCTGTTGCGCCGTAGGATTTGGTCAGGTTGCGCAGGGCGAGATTGGCCAAAGTCAGGACTCCAGAAGTTGTTTGAAGGCGGCGTTTCGCACCGCTGTGGCATCCGAAATGCGCGCTTTGCGGGACGCCGAACGCGCCGTGATAGCGTCAAGATCGCGTTCATAGGCCGCAAAGGCGGTGGCCAGCGCAGTCGGGGCCGGTCCGCCGGTCCGGTCGCGTCGCGCAACAAAGTTTTCCGGCGAAACCGTTGTGGCGAAACCTGCGGCGTCCATCTTTGGGGTACGACCAGTGTTCCGGGTAAAGGTCGTCAGAAACAGGTCATACCCGTCCCCCAGCCCGATCCCCTTGGTCGACAAAGTGCGCGCGGTTTCTGCGGCGACCTCGTGCGCCTGCCGGAACGTAAGCCCTTCGTCGCGCACCAGCGTGTCGGCAAGTTCGGTAATCGTGATGCTGGCCGCATCGGTATTGCGCCGCACGTTTGCGGCATTGATCGCACAGGCGGGCAGGAACGCCGTCAAAAGGGCCAGCACCCGGCCACCGGATTCGAACACGGCATAACCGGCCTGCTGCACCTCGCCTTCGCTGTCGTTCATGTCGGTAAAGGGCGTGTTGTGCATCGTGTTCACGATCATGTCGCAGCGCCCGGCGGTGATCGACGACAGGTGGCGCATGTGTTCGATAGGCACCGGATTACGTTTCTGCGGCATGATGCTGCTGATTTGGACCAGCGCGTTCGGGACATATAGCTGGCCGACCTCGAATGAGGACCAGAACGCCATGTCCTGCACGACCCGTCCTAGATGCAGGAACACCAGTTTGATCGCGGAATAAAGGCCGGTGATATAGTCGACCGCGGCGATGCAACCGTAAGAATTGACCAGCGGCCCGGTGAACCCAAGCAAGTCGGCCATCCGTTCACGATCGATGGGAAAGCCGCTGGTGGTGATCGCGGCAGCACCCATTGGGCAATGGTCTAGCGCGTCGATGGCGGCGGACAGCCGGATCGCGTCGCGGTTCAGCACCTCGATCACCGCGCCGAGGTAGTGACCGAATGTGGTCGGCTGGGCCGGTTGGCCGTGGGTATAGGCGACGATCAGGGTGGCAGATTCGACGCGGGCCTTGGCAATCAGGGCGGCGGCGAGTGCAATGATCTGATCGAGCAGGGCTTCTGCGCGGGTCCGCAGCGCCATCTTGAACAGCGTATGATCCATGTCGTTGCGTGACCGCGCGGTGTGCAAGGCGCCGCCAAGATCGCCCAGACGGTGGCGCAACTCAGCCTCGACGTAAAAGAAATAATCCTCGTGTTCGCCAGTGTACGTCAGTGCGGCAATGTCGGTTTCGGTGTCGATGTCGCGCAGGGCCTTGGCGATCTTGCCGCCATCGGCTGCCGCCAGAATCCCGGTTTCGACCAGCATCACCAGATGCGCACTGTTGATCGACGCCATATGGGCGGCATAGTGGGTTTTGACCCCCTCGAACAGCGGCGCAAGCACGGTCACTTTGTAGGTCGGATCGGGGAATGTGGACTGGTCAGTCATGCAGCCAGCCCGTCGCGAACCTGCTGATGGTCGTAGCTCACCAATTCCAGATGATTACCGGCAGGGTCGAGAAAGTTCAACGTTATGGCCATACCGTAATCATGGTGGCCGCCGGCGGTCAGTGGTGTCCGATCCAAAGCAAGCACATCATCATCGGGCAGCGCAGCAGAGAATTGCAGGAACGCTGCCCCAGCCGCATGAAACGCCACCGTCCGGTCGCCGCCCTTGGGACGGTCGCCCACAAACAGCGAAACGCAATGGTGGGCCGCGCCCGCAGCGGCCAGAAAGACCGGATGGTCGTCGGCCGGGGCGTCATCGCGCCATGTGCCGAAAGGCTTCAGGCCCAAAACCCGGCCATACCATTCAATCGCAGCGGTCCGGTCTTTGACGTAAAGGTGGACGTGATCCAGCCGGTCAGTATTGACGAGCGCCTTCATCCCTTGAGTCCCGCCATCACCACGCCGCGGATGATGAACCGCTGGAAAATCAGGAACACCACCAGCGTCGGGATCGTCGAAATCGCGGCACCGGTCATGATCAGCTCCCACGCCACGTTCGCCTCGTCGCCGAACCCGGACAGGCCCACCGGGATCGTGTACATGTCCACTGAATTGGTGACGATCAGCGGCCAGAGAAATGCCGTCCAGTTGCCAAGGAACACAAAGATCGCAAGGGCGGCCAGCGCCGGTTTCACTAGCGGCATCGCCACGGTCCACCAGATCTGCAACTCGTTCAGCCCGTCGATGCGCGCCGCCTCGATGAAGTCGTCGGGGACGCTTTCAAAGAACTGTTTCATCAGGAAGGTGCCAAAGGCTGTCATCATCCCCGGAAACATGATGCCCCAATAGCTGTCGAGCCAGCCAAAGGATTGCGACATCAGATACCACGGGATCACCAGCATTTCGGTTGGGATCATCAGGGTCGACAGGATCGCGATGAACACAATGGTGCGCCCGGGAAACCGGAATTTGCACAGGGTATAACCGACAAGACTGTCAAACAGCAGGTTCGATGCCGTTGTCAGGGTGGCGATGATGATCGAATTCCAGAACCACATGTAGAAACGCCCGTCCTCGAGAACGTAACGGTAATTATCTAGCGTCGGATCGTCGGGGATCAGGTTGACGTTGTAGACCTCATGCGGCCACTTCAGCGAGGTCGAGATCATGTAGGCGATGGGCATGACCATTGCGACGCCGCCCGCGAACAGCAGCAGCCAGCGGATGATCTGACCCATGTTGGCGGGTTTGCGCGGTGGTTTGGTATCCAGCAGGGCGCGCGAACTGGGGATTGGGACGTCGGGGACGGCGACCATCTATGCGCTCCTCAGCAGACGCAGCTGCAGCAAAGACACGATCAGCAGGATGGTGAACAGCACAACCGTCTGTGCCGACGCATAACCCATATCGTAACTGGAAAATGCGGTCTGGTAGATCATCAGCACCAGCGGCTCGGTCGAATTGAGCGGCCCGCCGGGATTGTTCGTGGTCATATTGAACACGATGTCGAATATCCGCAGGAACCCGATGGACGAAAACACCACGATGAACACGATCGTCGGGCGCAGCAGCGGCAGCGTGATCTGGGTCAGCACGGTCCACCAGCCGACACCGTCGATCTTGGCTGCTTCATAATAGCTGGTCGGGATCGCCCGCAGCCCGGCCATGAAGATGATGATCTGAAACCCCAGACCGGCCCAGACGGCCGGGGCAAGGATGGCAGGCAACGCATTGGTCGTCGAATTCAGGAAATTGATCTGCGCGATGCCCATGCCGGCGAGGATGTTGTTGAACAGCCCGATCGGCACACCCTGGTAAAACCAGCGCCAGACCCAGGCCATCGCCACTGCGCTGGTCATGAACGGCAGGAAATACAGCATTCTGAGGAACCCGTGCATGAACCGCAGCTTGTCCAGATGATAAGCGACGATGAACGACAGGACGAGGCTGATCGGCGTGCCAAGTAGAAGATAGGCAAAGGTGTTGCGGAACACCTTCCAAAACACCGCATCGTTCCACAGCTTTTCGTAGTTTTCGAGGCCGGTCCACGTGCGCGCACCCAGCAGGTTCCAGTCCTGAAATGAAATCAGGATCGCGTTGAAGGTCGGGTAGAACCTGATCACCGAATAGAACACGACGGGCAAGGCAAGAAACGCCCAAGCCCAGACGATCTGTTTCTGGCGGATGGTCAGGTTGCGATACATGGCGTCCCTTTGGGGCGGCAGGGTTCACCCACCCCACAATGATGCGCGGTGGGTAACCGCTGAACCCAGCGTTTACTTGTTGTAGTAGCTGTCGAGGATCGCCTGCTCTTCGGTCGCCGCCTGCGTCAGGCTGTCCGCCACCGACTGCCTTTCAAGCTGGATCCGCGACACCGCATCGACCATCACCTGACGCTGCGCACTTTCGTCCGCAAAGATGGTGGTATGAGCGTATGAAAGTCCGCGAATGAACGGACCAAAGACCGGATTGTTGGCATTGGCCTCGGTCATCCCGACCGATGGCTTGGCAGGCAATTCACCGACCACATCCAGCCAGATCTGCATCGCTTCGTCGCTGACCAGATACTCCATGAACTTGACCGAGGCGTCATACTTTTCACCTTCGGCCTTGGAGGTGATCGCGTTCACCCAGTAGGACGCATAGTTTGATTGCGTCCCGTCCGGACCAGCGGGCAATTCGGCGACGGCCCACTCCAGCCCGCGCGCATCGGCCAGCGCACCAATCCGGAACGATCCGTCGATATGGATGCCCGCGCGACCGGCGATGAACGCGGCCTGCGGTTCGTCCATGAAGGTGGACGCTGTGACGCCCAGTCCCTGCTCCAGTGAACTGTAGAATTCCAGCGCCTGCCGTCCGGCGTCGGTGTCGTAATTCACGGTGCGGTAATCGTCCATGTAAGGGTCACCGCCATACTGGCGCACCAGCACTTCGCGCCACCAATGGTGATCCTGCGCGGTCATGCCGCTGGTGATCCCCTCGAGCGTGATGTTGCCCGCGGCGTCCCGTTCGGTCAGCTTTTCGGCATCTGCAATCAGTTCGTCAAGATTGGCGGGCGGGCCGTCGATCCCCGCAGCTTCAAACAACCGAGTGTTGTAGAATAGCGCAAGGCTGCGCACAGCGGTTGGCAGCGCGTAATACTGGCCTTCGACCTTCATCGCGCCAACCATCGGAAAGAACTCGGCGTCAATCATCGCCGGGTCAAAAACGTCGGCCGGCAGCGGCTGTATCAGGCCGGATTCGATGTAGTCGTTCAACCAACCATAGAACAGTTGCACGACATCCGGGCCTTCGCCCGCCGGAATCGCGGCAGCGACTTTGGTGCGGTAATCGGCATAAGGAAAGTGCGTCATGGTGACGGTGATATCCGGATTGGCGGCCTCAAAGTTGGCGATCAGCTGATCCATGGCGGTGACGCGGGCGTCAAAGAAATACTGCCAATATTCGATCTCGACAGCACTCGCCGGCATGGCGAACAGCGCCGCAGCGGATGTAAATCCGGCCAACGCCAGACCCTTCAATTGCGTTTTCATGATGTCTCTCCCTTGGGTGCAAGCACGAGCCTTCCGGCCCCCATACTTGGGCCTATCGCGAACCGGTTGATAATTCAAGTCATTTGAGTTAATGCCGAAAACATGAGACACGCCGTACCGCAACAGGGCAGCAATGCCGAACGTTCGCGTCACCACAACAGGCAGGCGGTATTGGGCCAAATTCATCATGCCGGAACGATGGGCCGCGCCGAAATTGCCCGTATGTTGTCGCTCAGCACGCAGGCAGTCAGCAATATCATCGCGGATCTGACCGACGACGGAATGCTGATCGAAAAGGGGCGCCGGTCGGTTGGGCGCGGATTACCGGCGGTGCAATATGCGGTGAACCCCAATGGCGCCTTCGCGCTGGGGATCGAAGTGCGACCCGATGCAGTTTTCGCAGCACTTCTGGACATGCAGGGCCGGGTCGTGATGACCGAACGCAAGTCGCTCTCAGATGCCCATCCTGATGCCGTGTTGCGGACGGTCACGGCAATGCGCGATGCCGCCATGACCGCGCAACCTTCGGCACGCAAGCGACTGCTGGGCGCGGGGATCGTGATGCCCGGCCCCTTCGGAAGAACCGGGATTGCGGGGCGCGGAACCGACCTGCCGGGATGGCAGCAGGTCGATGCGCGGGCGTTGTTCGCGGCTGCCCTTGAATTGCCCATCGAGGTCGGCAACGACGCCAATGCCGCCGCCCTGGCCGAACGGATCGCAGGGGCGGCGCAAGGGCTGACGACTTACGCATATTTTTATTTCGGGGCCGGCCTTGGCCTTGGGCTGGTCAGTGGTGGTCGGCTGCTTCACGGCGCTTTCGGAAATGCGGGCGAGATCGGGCATATCCCGTTGCGCACCGCCCAAGGCACCGTCCCGCTGGAAAGCGCCCTTAGCCGCCTTTCGGTGCAAAGACACATGGCGCAGGCTGGCAAAACCGCTGACGATATCGAAACGCTCGACCACCTTTATGCCGCCACAGATCCGGACCTGACGGCGTGGCTGGCCAGTGCAGCCTTTGCGCTTGATCACGCCGTTGCCATCGTGGAAAACCTGTTCGACCCACAGACGATCATCCTTGGAGGGGCGATGCCTGCCACCATTCTGGACCACCTTGTTGCCCATACCAACTTGCCCACGCTATCGGTCGCCAATCGGTCGGACAGGACGCAGGCCCGGTTGATCGCCGGTGCCTCGGGCCGGATGACGGCGACGCTCGGAGCGGCGGCTTTGGTGCTCAATCGCACGCTGACCCCCGAAATCGCGCAAGCCTACTGAACGGAGTCGCCCATGCCCCTGACTGAAGTTGCCCGCATCGCCGCCGACCGGGACGCGCCACGGATCGTGGTGCTGTGGCAGACCCTGACCGCATTACGCTCGACCGTGTCTTTCATGAACACCGGCGCCCATCCCGACGATGAAACGTCCGAGATGCTGGCCGCGCTGCGGTTCCGCGACGGGATCGACATTTCCTATGCCTGCTCGACCCGCGGCGAAGGCGGTCAGAATGACATCGGAACCGAAACGACCGAAACGCTGGGCATCCTGCGCACCGCCGAAATGGAGGCGGCCTGCGACCGGCTGGACCTGCGGATGTACTGGCTGTCGGAAAGCCCGGACGACACCATCTTTGACTTCGGCTTTTCCAAAAGTGGCGTCGAGACGATGGCCAAATGGGACCGCGATCGCACTCTGGCCCGGTTCGTCGATATCCTTCGGCGCGAACGTCCCGATATCATCTGCCCGACCTTTCTGGATATTCCCGGCCAGCACGGCCATCACCGTGCGATGACCGAGGCGGCGCATTTGGTCATGGACCTTGCCGCCGATCCCGATTTTGCGGACAGCGATCTGGCCCCGTGGGAGGTCCAAAAGCTGTATCTGCCCGCATGGTCCGGGGCCGGGCAGGCCTATGATGACGACCTGCCACCACCACCCGCCACCCTGACGATTGCCGCGAAGGGAAGCGATCCGGTAACCGGGTGGAGCTATGCGCGGATCGGCCAGCAAAGCCGCGCGATGCACGCAACGCAGGCGATGGGGCGCTGGATGGCGACAGGTGACGAAACCGATTTTCCACTTCACCTCGCCGCCACGCGGGTCGCTGGGCCGGATATCGCGTTGGGGGCCGGTCTGGCCCGGACCCTTCACGACCTGGAGGTGGCCGTGATTGCCGACGATCTGGCAATCGCCCAAAACGCCTGCGACGCCGCCATCGCCGCCTTTCCCGACAATGACGCGGTGCTGCGCGAGGCGTGCCGTGCGTTGGTGGCGCTGCGCCGCGCGATTGCCGCCTGCCCCAAGTCCGACAAGGACCGCATCGCTCACAAGCTGGCGCGCAAGGAAACGCAACTGTCCCACGTCATCCGATTGTCCGCCGGCGTGCAGGTTCATGGCCGGTTTGGCGACGACCGGATGCGACCGGGCGATACCACGACGCTGGCGGTCGAAATCCACTTTGGCGCAGCCCAAGTCGTCATGTCCCCCGACCTGCCGGATCAATGGAACGCTGACGGAACCACCCTGACGCTGGACGCCCAGGCCGCGATAAGCGATCCCTATCCGCCGACCTATCTGCCCGACACGCCCGCCGCCCCGGCACTGCGGGTTGCCGTAACCGCGCATGGTGTGACCGCCACATCGG
>JBBKXP010000311.1:0-4056 GCA_037969545.1 Paracoccaceae bacterium
GAACCTTCGATGATCTGGCGTTCGTGCCAATAGGCATGTTTGACGGCGGCGGCGATTTCCGCCTCCGATACCAGCACCACCTCGTCGACCAGTTCTCGCGTCATGCGGAACGTGTAGCGGTTATCCGAGCCGATGCCGCCGCCAAGACTGTCGGCCAGCGTCGGCAGTTCTTCGACCTCAACCGGATGTCCTGCGGCAAGCGACGCATGCATCGCCGCGCCGCGTTCCATCGACACGCCGACCACCCGGATTTCCGGGCGCTGGCTTTTCAAGGCTGCCGCAACACCTGAAATCAGCCCACCGCCCGATACCTGAACCAGAACCGTTGCGACATCGGGCAGCTGTTGCAGAATCTCCAGACCCACAGTGCCTTGCCCGGCGATGATGTCGGCATGGTCGAAGGGCGGCAGCATCGTCATGCCGTCCTCGGCGACCAGCCGGTCAACCTCGACCTGCGCCGCATCTTGCGACCGCCCGATGATACGCACGTCGGCGCCCTCTGCCTTGATCCCGTCGATCTTGTTTTGCGGAACCAGCCTCGACATGCAGATGATGCAGCGCACCCCCGCCTCGCGCGCGGCATGGGCCAGCCCGCGGCCATGATTGCCGGTCGAAACCCCGACGACGCCCCGGGTGCGCTGCGCATCGGTCAGGCGGCTGACGGCATTCGCCGCTCCGCGCAGTTTGAAACTGCCGGTGACCTGCTGATGTTCCAGCTTGAGGTGAACCGGCGCGCCGGTCAGGGCGCTCAACTGCGGCGAGGGAACCACCGGGGTTTCGCGGATGATCCCGGATATGGCTTTGCGGGCGGCGCAAATCTCTTGCAGACCAATGGTTGGGGTGCGGGTCATGTGGCATCGCCTGTCGCGACAGGCGGCAGGTCGTGGTCGAAAAGCCGCCCATAACCCGCGATCTTGTCGTTAAGCCCGGCATGACACAGCATCGCCCAGATACTGGCCTGATTGGACGACACCACCGGTTTGCCGATCCGCGCCTCGATCTTTGCAATCACGCCCAGCGCTGGCAGGGCGGTGCAGGAAATGAACAACGCCTCCGCATCCGGGCAATCGACCGCAAGGGCGGCATTGATGATCGTCCCGGCGCTGACAAGGGCCATTTCGCGGTCATCTTGCATGCCCAGACAGTGAAGCCGTGTCACCGCAAGCCCGTGGCGGGTGAAATAGGACGCCATCGGCTTGCTTGTCTCGATCAGATAGGGCGTCAGAACCGCAATCCTGCGCGCACCGAGGGCGGCAAAAGCGACCCTTGCCGCCAAGGTCGGCGTTACCACCGGCACGCCGGGACGGGCGGCATGGATGGCTGCGGCCACTTCGCCATCACCGATTACCACAGAAGCCGCCGTGCAGCTGTAGCAGATCGCGGCCAGGGGAATGCCTGGCAAGATCAGATCGGTCGCGCGGGTCAGCCCCGGCTGCATCCGGCGCAAGGTTTCGGGCGTCGTCGGGTTCTCGAAAGCGATGCGCGCGGTATGGATTGCAGCGCGGTCCTGCGGCACGATCCGGGCAAAGTCACGTTCGCTGGTCAGGTCGGTCGCCAGCGCAATCAATCCCAGACGGTGCACGGCACCTGGCGCGTCCATCACCAGCGGCTCTGCCGACAGGCTTACGAGATCATCGGCATTCATCAGCGGCGCTCTTGTGGTGCATAGCGTTTTTCAAGGTGGCGAAGCAAAATCACCGACGGGATGCTGACGGCAAGAAAGAACACGCCGACCAGCGTCATCGGTTCAACGTATTTGTAATTGTAATTGGCGATGGATCGCGCCTGATTCATCAACTCCATTACAGTGATCGCCGCCAGCAAGGGTGTTTCCTTGAACATCGCGATAAAGTAATTCGCCAGCGCCGGGATCATCGGCGGGATCGCCTGTGGAATGACAATATGTATCCAGGTCTGGCGCATGTTCAGATTGACGGCCTTCGCCGCTTCCCATTGACCACGTGAAATATTGTCGATGCCCGCACGGTACACTTCCGCCGTGTAAGTGGCGTAGTGCAGGCCCAGCCCGATCACCCCGGCCACCAGCGGCGACAGCACCAGCCCGAGATCTGGTAGAATGTAAAAGAGGAAGTAAAGCTGCACCAACAAGGGGGTGCCGCGCACGAATTCCGCAGCAAAACCAAGGGAGCGCGAAATCCAAGGATTAGGCGAACGCCGCCCGATTGCCAGCGCCAGACCGACAAACATCGCCAGGAACGTGCCCAGAATAGTCGCTTGAATGGTCACCAGAACGCCTTGCCAAAGTTGCGGCAGAATTTCGAAAGTGAATGCCCAATCCCATTTCATGCTTCTCAAGCCCTCGTCACGTCGAGCCCGCGCGACAAATGCCGCTCCAGCGCCCGGATAGAACCCGAAATAACTAGTGAAATTGTGAAATACAGCACCAGAATCGTCACGAATGGCACCGCCGTCGAGCCGGTCTGCGCGCGCACCACCTGTGCCTGAAACGTCATGTCGCTTAGCGAGATAAGCGAGACGATCGCGGTGCCTTTCAAGAGCTCGATCGCGTTATTGCCAAAGGTCGGCAGCATCAGAACGAAGGCCTGCGGCAAGATCACATGGCGCATTTCCTGAAACCGCGTGAGGTTCAGTGCCGTGCAAGCCTCGTACTGTTCGCGCGGCACGGATTTGATCGCGCCGCGCACAACCTCGGCCGCGTAGGCGCCGACATTAAGGCCAAGCGCCAGCACACCCGCCTGCATCGGCGACAGCGGAACCCCCAGCAGAGGCAGCACGAAATAGGCCCAGAAAAGCTGCACGAAAATCGATGTGCCGCGAAAGAATTCGATGTAGGTGGTGGCCAGCCAGCGTACCGGCCAATAGCGCGACAGTCGGCCAAGCCCGCCGATGAAAGCCGCGACCAGCGCCAGCGCACAAGACATCAGCGTGATCTGTATCGTGACGCCCGCACCGCTCAAGATCAGGCCAAGATATCCGGACCATTGTTCCATTCAGACCAATTCTTTCACCGAAGGAATTCGGGGCGGCAGCAATGCCGCCACCCCAGGAAGGTTGCCGGGCTCAGTTCGGGCCACCGCAAAGCGTTTCACGGTCGGTCATCATCGCCGCTGCTGCCGAATAGCCATAAGGCTCCACAATCGCGGCGAACTCTCCATTGGCCTTCATCTCGGCAAGAACCACATCATAGGCATCGCGCAGGGCGGTATCTTCCTTGCGGAAGGCCACGCCGGCACAGAAGATCGGCGTGCCATCGACCGGGGCGTACATCTCAAGCCCGGCGCCCTCGCCCGCCTTCTGCATCAAGTCGCTGATCGAAAGAACCGGCAGCGCATAAACGTCGATACGCCCGTCCTGCAACATTTTCGAACCTGATTGCGGGTCGGGCACAACGATGACATTGGCGCGGTCAACGCCCGCCTCAATCGCCAGCTTTTCTTCGGTACCGCCGCCGACAACACCCACCCTTGCGCCGGAGGTCGCAATATCAGCGAAAGACTTCAAGCCCATCGGGTTACCGGTCCTGACCATGAAACTTTCGGCATCACAAAGATCGGGCTCCGAAAACGCCACCGCCTCGCAGCGCTCTGGCTTGATGAACAGCCCAGCCGCCACCATGTCAAACCGCCGCGCCTGAAGGCCCGGGATCATGGCGCCATATTCCGAAATCGAGGCCACGATGTCGGCTACGCCCATTTCATTCAGAACCGCCCGTGCAATATCCGGCCCCGCGCCCGACACCTTGCCGTCCGAAGTGACTTGCGTCCACGGTGGTTCGTTTGCGATGGCAATCCGGGCAAAGCCTTGTGCTTTCAGCTCGTCCAGTTCCGCAGCCTGCGCGGCCGTTGTGGCCGTCAGCACACTTGCGCCGAAGGCAGTCAGGGTCAGAAGTGTCTTAAGTTTCATCGGTTCGTTCTCCTCGTTCATAGTTGGATTTTCGTCGTCTTGTAGGTCCGGCCCCACGCTCAGATGCGCTGACCGGCCGCAACGATCTTGCGCAGGAATGCTTTCGTGCGTTCTTCCTGCGGGTTGGTAAATATCTGGTCTGGGGGGCCCACCTCAACGATGCGGCCGCCG
>JBBKXP010000312.1:0-5174 GCA_037969545.1 Paracoccaceae bacterium
GTTGTCGTATTCGGGCGTGTTGACCGTAGGCATCTGGCCCCAGCACTTGAAGTCGTTGCGGTTGACCACGCCCTTGGCGCCCAGCGACATGACGAATTCGCGTTTGTCCTCGTCGCTGATCACCCCGATCGCATTGGCCCCGGCGGTGTTGATGAGCTGGATCGCGTAGGAGCCAAGGCCACCCGAGGCGCCCCAGACCAGCACGTTCATCCCCGGTTTCAACTCGTGCGGTTTATGGCCAAAAAGCATCCGGTAGGCGGTGGCGAGGGTGAGCGTGTAGCAGGCACTTTCTTCCCACGTCAGGTGGCGCGGACGCGGCATCAGTTGCTGCGACTGCACGCAGGTGAACTGGGCGAATGATCCGTCCGGGGTTTCATAGCCCCAGATCCGCTGGCTGGGCGAAAACATCGGGTCGCCGCCGTTGCATTCCTCATCGTCGCCATCGTCCTGATTGCAATGGATGACGACCTCGTCCCCGACCTTCCAGCGTTTGACCTTGTCGCCGACCGCCCAGACGATCCCGGCAGCATCGGACCCGGCGATGTGATAGGCGGCGCCATGTATGTCGAATGGCGAAACCGGGATGCCCAGACCGGCCCAGACGCCATTATAGTTGACGCCGGCGGCCATCGCCATGACCAGCACCTCGTGGCTGTCGGGGCGCGGACAGTCGACGACCTCGACCTGAAACGCCTGTTCGGGTTCGCCGTGGCGTTCCCGCCGGATCGTCCAGGCGTACATCTGTGCCGGGACATGGCCCAAGGGGGGCATCTGCCCGACTTCGTACAAGTCCTGACGCGGGGCGTCGTAGGTGGTGACAGGCGGTGTCTGATCGAGGGCCATCTGAGTCTCCATCGGGGTCAATTCCCATGATGCCGCAGCGCAGAATCACGCGGCTTTATCCGACAGATAATTTCGGTTGCGCAATAATGCAACCCGAATAGGCAGTCTTTTGTAATTTTATGTCTGCCGCGTTGCGGCGAAGTCAGTGAACGACCACCCGCGAGACACGGCACAGGTTGATGTCAGGTTGTACGACAGCAGATCCATCCTGAAATTCGGTCTTGAGATCGAAATTGCAGCGGCGGGCGCCGTCGGTGAAACTGATTAGAATGGCCTGTCCGTCAACCAAACCGCCAACGTCCAGTTTGTTCTCTTTCCAGATCGACGCGCCGACGGTTGAGCCATAGAAGCCCCGGATTGTCTTTCCAGACCGGTTTTCGACGGCAATGTCGGCGGCATGGGCAAAGGGGCTGTTTTCCCCGCAGGACGCCCGCGTGACGGCCAATGCGGTTCCGGCCGAGATTTTCCAGACGCCCACCCCTTCGCCTCCGACTTTGTCTCCGCGCCAACCTGCGTGGCCGGTCAAGCCAATCTATTCAACGATCCGATTTCCGGCAAGTTGCTGATTATGCGAAGTTTCAATGTTACTTTGCCGTGCTGAAATGGTGCGCAATCGAGCGGGCATAATAGGCAAGCACATCTTCGGAGTTGCCCTGCAGGGTGATCCCGTCGACGCCATCAACGATCAGGTCGCGACTGGCAAGGATCGCAAGGGCATCATCGACGATCGTGCCTGCGTCGCGCCGTGGCAGGGTGACACCACGGTCGCGCAACTTGGCCAGAGCGGCGCCCGACGCACCGATGATTTCAGGCCGCGAGCGCAGCCCCTGCATCAGGAAATGCGCGACCAGCGGCACCGGCAGCACCGGTACAACGGCACGGATCCGACGCATCAATTCATTGGCGACGGCGGCCGTCCGATCGCCTTTGGCATCGGTCAGGAACGCCGACAGAGCAAGCGGCTGACCGAACCCGACCGAGGCGGTCCCGAAGGGTCGGAAACGGAATGTGATCCGCTGCCAGATATGCCCGCCGACGGCTCGTAAAACGGTGCCAAGGGGCGGGCGGAACCGGCGTATGCCGGTCTTGTCGGCGGCGATAAGGAATCGATCTTCGAGGACGCGGTCATAGTTGAGCGCGACAGGCACAAAGATCACATCGCGCCCGTCCGGGTGGAAATCCTCGATAATGTAGTTCAGCAAACCCAGTCGGGGTGGTGCCAGGGCCCCGGTCAGGCTCAACCCGCCTTCAGGGAAAATCGCCTGGGTCACACCGCCCTGCGTGGCCATCTGCACGTAGCGTGCCAGAACCTTTCGATAAAGCGCGCCACGCGACCGGCGGCGGATGAAGTAGGCTCCCATCGCCCGGATCACCGTAGACAATGGCCAGACCCGCGCCCATTCGCCCACTGCATAGGACAGCGCCCCGGTACGCGACACAAGGTAGGTGACCAGCACATAGTCCATGTTGCTGCGATGGTTCATGACAAAGATGACGGTCGCATCGCGGTCAATCGCCTCGAGGGTCTCACGGTCGAAGGCGCCCAATCTGATTCGATACAGCGTGCGCGACAGCCATTTGGCCAGTCGGGTGCCGATGGTAAAATAGGCGGTGGCGCTGAACGATGGAACGATCTCGCGCGCATAGTCGCGCGCCTTTTCAAAGGCGACGTTTTCGGGAACGTTGTTTTGATGTGCATAGTCGACGATCGCCTGGGTGACGCCGGGGTCGTAAATGATCCGTTGAATCATGTCATAGCGCCGCGCCAGCTTGAACGGCTCTATCGGGCGCGGCAGCCGCGTGTTCAGGCGTGCCACCAGCCTTTCTGCCCGTTTGCGAAAGAACCAGCGCACTGACGGGAACAGGAAATGCGAAGCGAATGTCACCGCCGACAACAGCAAGATCAGGATCAGCAGCCAAAGCGGCAAGGTAACGGAACGCGCCATCAGGGAACCGTGACAGGGTTCGGGGCTGGGGTAAATGCGGTCATGCCGCAACGCAGCGAATTGACAGCGCCACATTATGTCCGATAGTGCTTTGAGCACGTAATTAAATTACCCAAAGGCCGAAAATGGAACCTGCATCCAAAGACCAACCCTGGCTGTTTCGCACCTATGCGGGGCATTCGACGGCAACGGCGTCCAACGCACTTTATCGGGGCAACCTTGGCAAGGGACAGACTGGCCTGTCCGTGGCTTTCGATCTGCCCACACAGACCGGATATGACAGCGACCATCGGCTGGCGCGGGGCGAGGTCGGCAAGGTCGGTGTGCCTGTCAGTCATCTGGGAGACATGCGCGCGCTGTTCGCGGATATCCCGCTTGAACAGATGAACACCTCGATGACAATCAATGCAACGGCGCCGTGGTTGCTGGCGCTTTATATCGCGGTCGCCGAAGAACAGGGGGCGGATTTGACAGCCCTGCAAGGGACGGTGCAAAACGACATCATCAAGGAATATCTGTCGCGCGGCACCCATATCTGCCCGCCTGCCCCCAGCCTGCGGATGATCACCGATGTCGCCGCCTATACCCGCGTCCAGATGCCGAAATGGAACCCGATGAACATCTGTTCCTATCATCTGCAAGAGGCCGGGGCGACGCCTGAGGAGGAGCTGGCGTTTGCATTGGCGACGGCGACGGCAGTTCTGGACGATCTTCAGGGGAAAGTTGCGGCCACTGACTTTCCCGAAATGGTGGGACGCATTTCATTCTTCGTGAATGCCGGGATCCGGTTTGTCACCGAGATGTGCAAGATGCGGGCCTTTGTCGAATTATGGGACGAGATCTGCCAGGATCGTTATGGCGTCAGCGATCCGAGATACCGCCGATTCCGCTATGGTGTGCAGGTCAATTCGTTGGGTCTGACCGAACAGCAACCCGAAAACAATGTTTACCGGATCCTGCTGGAAACGCTGGCGGTGACGTTGTCGAAAAACGCGCGTGCCCGCGCGGTGCAATTGCCGGCCTGGAACGAGGCGCTGGGCCTGCCTCGCCCGTGGGATCAGCAATGGTCGCTGCGGATGCAACAGATTCTGGCCTATGAAACCGACCTGCTGGAATTTGACGACCTGTTCGACGGCAATCCGGCGATAGAAAAAAAAGTGGCCGTCCTGAAAGACGGGGCGCGGGCGGAGTTGTCGCAGATTGATGCCATGGGCGGTGCCGTCGGCGCCATCGCATACATGAAATCGCGGCTGGTGGAATCGAATACGGCGCGAATTTCAAGGATTGAATCCGGGGCGACAATCGTGGTCGGTGTCAACCGCTGGCAGGCGGGTGAAATATCGCCGCTGACAGTGGGCGACGATGCGATCATGCACGCCGATCCAGCAGCCGAGGCGGACCAGGTCGCGCGACTGGTCACATGGAAAGCGGGGCGTGACAACGCGATGGTTGCGGTTGCCTTGGCAACTTTGCGGACGGCGGCGCAATCGGGCGACAACATCATGCCACCGTCCATTGACTGTGCCCGTGCCGGGGTCACGACGGGCGAATGGGCGGATGTCGTTCGTGCGGTGTTTGGCCAATATAGAGCCCCTACGGGTGTTTCACATAACCCGTCCAACCGTACCGAAGGGCTGGACGATATCCGTGACAAGGTCAACCAGGTCAGCACGCGGCTTGGCACGCGGCTCAAGTTTCTGGTGGGCAAGCCGGGGCTTGACGGGCATTCCAACGGTGCCGAACAGATCGCTGCGCGGGCCCGCGATTGCGGCATGGACATCAGCTATGATGGCATTCGTCTTACACCTGACGAAATCGTCGCGGCAGCGGCAGAAGGGGTGCATGTCGTCGGCCTTTCAATCCTGTCGGGGTCGCATCTGCCACTGATCGCCGAGGTGATGGAAAAGATGCGCCTTGCCGGGCTGGAACATGTTCCTGTGGTTGCCGGCGGTATCATTCCCGACGATGACGCGGCAACCTTGCTGCAAATGGGTGTGGCGCGGGTCTATACGCCAAAGGATTTCGAATTGAACCGCATCATGTTCGATATCGCAGATTTGGCAGATCCACGGGTTGTGGCAGCGCAATAGCGGAAGATCGCCAACGTTTTGAGGTTTGAATTGCCCTTTGGGACAGGCCAGCGCATATTTCGCTGGTATTGATGTATTCGCTCTCGTTATCCTTGCGAAATACAATCCACCGGAGGAACGCATGAAGACCGACCTTAAATCCATGTCTCGAAAAGAACTCGAAAAACTGAAAACCTATATTGACAAGGCACTGACCAAGATTTCTGCAACTGACAAGAAAATGGCGATCGAGGCCGCGAGGAAAGCTGCGGCGGCGCATGGCTTCACGCTTTCGGAAATCACAGGCGGATCGGCG
>JBBKXP010000313.1:0-4215 GCA_037969545.1 Paracoccaceae bacterium
CCGGCAGGAGATCACCACCGAGGGTGGTCTCAACGTGGCCGACGCGGACGACTCCCTCCAGCGCACCATCGACACGCTTCGCGCGGCCAAGATTCGGGTCAGCCTGTTCATCGATCCCGATCCGCGCCAGGTCGAAGCCTCCAAGGCGTGCGGCGCTCCGGTCGTCGAACTGCACACAGGCGCCTATTGCGACGCCCATGCCGATTGCGATTTTGCCACCCGCGACGCCGAACTTGCGCGTCTGGCCGAAATGGCGACATTTGCGCTGTCACTCGGGCTAGAGGTCCATGCCGGCCACGGCTTGACCTATGACACGGTGCAACCGGTGGCCGCCCTGCCCGAAGTCATGGAACTGAATATCGGCCATTACCTGATCGGCGAAGCGATCTTTCGCGGCCTGACCCCGGCGATTGCCGAAATGCGGCGGCTGATGGATGCGGCGCGGGGCTGAAGGGATAACCTGACCATGAATTATTGGCGTTACACAGGGATATTTCTGGGACTGTCGATCGGGCTTCCGATCCTGCTGGAATTATTCAACACGCTGACGGGGGTGAACCTGTCCAGCGCGGCGGTCGCGATCATCCCGGCGTTTGTTGCGGCGATGATCGAAGGTCAGTCTTTTGCCCGACGCAACACGCGCCTTCCCGACAAGTCCGAGACCCGCGCCTTTGCCCGCAAGGCGACACTGATCGCACTTGCGATTACGGTCGTCGTGAGCGGGGTGACACTCGCAACACAATACACCGGCGACCCGATTCTTTCTGACCCGATCTTTTTCGTCATTGTCGGGGTGATATCCTTGTTCTTTGCGATCATCACATACTTTGCGAACGGCTGGTTCCTGAGAACCGGGGCCAGGAACGAGGTCAAGCGACTGGATCGGCTGAAATCGAAATGATCCTACATGCCGTCCTTTGCGCCCTGCACCCTGACCATGACGTGGGGGAACTCGCCGCCGTGATGGCCGGCCTCGCGGCCCTGCCGCTGGACGGCTTTACCGATTTCCAGCACGGCCCCAACATTGACGCCGAGGGCAAGTCGCCCGGCCACCCTTATGGGTTCATTTGCACCTTTGCCGACCGCGGCGCACTGGACCGGTACGCCACCGATCCGGGACACAAGGCCCTGGCGGCACGTTTGGTCGCCCTTTGCACGGGTGGTGGCGACGGGATCGTGGTCTACGACATCGACGCCGCACCATGATCCTCGGCATCGGTACAGACCTCTGCAATATCGAGCGGATCGAGGGCACGCTGGCCCGTTTCGGCGATCGATTCCGCAATCGCGTGTTCACCGACCGCGAACAGCGCAAGGCCGCCAGTCGCCCCCGCGCCGTGGCCGCCACCTATGCCAAACGCTGGGCCGCGAAAGAGGCCTGTTCCAAGGCGCTGGGCACCGGTCTGCGGATGGGCATCGCGTGGAAGGACATGGCGGTGAGCAACCTGCGCACCGGCCAGCCAGTGATGCACGTCACCGGCTGGGCCAAGGAAAGGCTGGATGCGCTGACGCCACCAGGCCACACGGCGGTAATCCACGTCACCCTGACGGACGACCACCCCTGGGCAAGTGCATTCGTCGTGATCGAGGCGCGACCGACCCCGGCTTGACAGCCCTCAAGCTGCCGATCATGTAGCGCCCACCATTCAAAGGAAGTGAACATGTCTGAAACCGCAGGGCTTTGGGGCACCGTCAAGGAAACCGTCAAGACGGTCGTCTATGCCCTCCTGATCGCCGGGGCGTTCCGCACGATCCTGTTTCAGCCGTTCTGGATCCCCTCCGGGTCGATGAAGGACACGCTGCTGATCGGCGACTTCCTGTTCGTCAACAAGATGGCCTATGGCTATTCCTATGCGTCTTGCCCGTCGATCCGGATCCCGCAGATCGGGCTGGACGTCGATGCCGAGAATTTCTGCGGTGTCTTCAAAGGGGCCGAAAGCCGTCTGTTCGGCAGCGATCCGCAGCGCGCCGATGTGGTGGTGTTCCGGCATCCGGTCACCGGGCGCGATTTCATCAAACGGCTGATCGGCCTGCCGGGGGACAAGATACAGGTGACGGGCGGTGTGCTTTTCATCAATGGCACCGCTGTCTCGATCGAGGACGCGGGGACGTTTACCGAGATTATGGAAGATCAGGGTCCGCAAGGGTTGCGACCGCGTTGTGCCAACGGCGATGTGCCTGAAGGGGCGGTCTGCGAAAAGACCCGCCAGATCGAAACGCTGCCAAACGGGGTGCGGCATGACATCCTGAACATCGACACCCAGGGGTCGGACGACACCGGCGTTTACGAGGTTCCGGCGGGCAAGTATTTCTTCATGGGCGACAACCGCGACAATTCCACCGACAGCCGGTATCCGCAAAGTGCGGGCGGTGTTGGCTATGTCCCGCTCGAGGATATCGTCGGGCGCGCCGACCGGATCGTCTTCTCGTCGGCGGGGCGTTCAATGCTGGCATTCTGGACCTGGCGGTCGGATCGGTACTTCAAGGCAATCGACTAGGCGCTGCGAATGGTGGCGCGCAATCCCTTTGGGCTGATCACTGCAGGTTTCGACTGGTACGGGCGTTCGGGCCGTCTGCGGTTTGCTCTGGTGTTGCTGTTGTGGGCAATCATGGCAGGTGCGGCAGTCTACGGGCTGGAACGGCCGCAATGGCCGGGCTGGGCGCGGACCATCAGCTTGATCGGACTGGCCGTGACGACGGTGCCGCTGTTTGGCCACGCGCTGCGCCGGCTGAACGAACTGGGCTGGTCGGGCTGGTGGGTCTGGTTGCTGCTTGTCCCCTTGATCAACGCGGGTTTGGTGCTTTTCCTGCTGTTGCGCCGGCGGAATGGACGCCACATCGTGAACGGCACGCCCCTGCGGCTGCTGGGATTGATCGGGGTTGGCCTGCTGTCGATCCTTATTGTTTCGCGGCTGTTCTGGACCCCCTATCAGATCGCCAGCGGCAGCATGAAACCGGCGCTGCTGGTTGGCGATCTGGTCATGGTCACAGCGGCGAAACGCCACCCCGATCGGGGGGATATCGTTGTTTTCCGGCATCCCGTGAGCGGGGTCAACATGGTGGCGCGGGTGATCGGCATGCCGGGCGAAACCATCGCGTTGGTCAATGGTGTAGTGCAGGTCAATGGCGCCCCCGCTGCGCAGAGCGATGCCGGGTTCTTTGACGAGGTGATGCAGCCCCAAGGCCCATTGGGGCTTTTGCCGCGCTGTCTGAACGGGGCGGTCGGCCAGGGCGCCATGTGTCAGAAACGGCGTTGGCAAGAGGTTCTGCCGGATGGCGCGATACACGACGTGCTGAATATCGGCGATTTCCCTCTGGATAACATTGGCCCCTTCAAGGTGCCGCCGGGGCGTCTGTTTCTTTTGGGCGACAACCGCGATATTGCCAGTGACAGCCGGATCGCACCGGCGGCGGGCGGTTTGGGGTTTGTGCCGATGTCCGATATCAGCGGACAGGTCCGGCGGATCATTCTGTCAGCGGCCGGGACGTATCTGTGGCAGGTCTGGACGTGGCGGGCGAACCGATTCTGGGTGACGGTTCAATGAAGCTGTCCGCCGGACTTGCCGCCTTCTCGGACCGTCTGGGACACGTGTTTTCAAAACCGGACCTGCTGGTGCGCGCGGTGACGCATCCGTCGATGTCGTCAGTGCATCGCGACGACAATCAGCGGCTTGAGTTTCTGGGCGACCGGGTGCTGGGGCTGGTCATGGCCGATGCGTTGCTGGCCGCCGACAAGGGCGCGACCGAGGGACAGATCGCGCCGCGATTCAACGCCCTCGTGCGCCGCGAAACCTGCGCGGACGTGGCCCGGCAGATCGACATTGGCGCGGTGCTGAAACTGGGCCGGTCTGAAATGAAATCGGGCGGGCGACGCAAAGAGGCGCTGCTGGCCGATGCGATGGAGGCGGTGATTGCGGCGGTGTTCCTCGACGCCGGGTTCGATGCCGCTCGCGCCGTGACGGTCGCGTTGTGGGGTGCGCGGATCACGGACGTCGACGATGACGCTCGCGACGCCAAGACCGCCTTGCAGGAATGGGCGCAGGCGCGCAAACTCCCTCCGCCAAAGTATGTCCAGAAAAGCCGCAGCGGGCCGGACCACGCGCCGGTTTCGTCGCCCTGATCGGCGAACCCAATGCGGGCAAGTCGACGCTGCTCAACCACATGGTCGGGGCCAAGATCAGCATTGTGACCCACAAGGTGCAGACGACCCGCGCC
>JBBKXP010000314.1:0-3448 GCA_037969545.1 Paracoccaceae bacterium
CAGTGTCCAAGCACCTCAAGGCGCTGAAGATCGCCGGTTTGGTGGCGAATCGCCCCGAAGGGCGGCAGACCCATTATAGCGCCCGGCCTGCCGCCCTTCTCCCACTGGCCGACTGGACCGTGCAGATGGTGCAATTCTGGGAGGGGCGGTTCGACGCGTTGGAAACGCTGTTGGGACGGATGGACCAATGACCGAAACGCCCGCCATCCGCACCGTGATTGTCGACCGCGAGTTCGCCTATCCGCCCGAACGTCTGTGGCGTGCCTTGACCACGCCGCATCTTTTGGCCGAATGGCTGATGCAGACGGATTTCGCTCCGCATGTCGGGCATGCCTTTCAGTTCACCTCGGCCCACGTCGACATTGCCTGCCGGGTGCTTGCCGTCACGCGACAGAAATCATTGTCTTATTCATGGGACGCTTTCGGGTTAGAAAGCACTGTCACATTCACCCTGACGCCGACCGCCAAAGGCACTCATCTGCGGATGGAGCAGACCGGGTTCAAGCCGGACCAGACCCAGGCGTTCCACGGGGCGCGGGTCGGTTGGACGCGGTTTTTCGCTGCACTTGACGACCTTCTCGGTCGAACCGCCCAATAATAGGAGCCCGAGATGACCGTCAACGCCTGGATCCGGATCAGCCACCGCTGGCTGGGAATTTTCTTCACCCTGACAGTGATCGCCAACTTTGCCGTGCGCGCGTTCAGCGAACCGCCCGACTGGCTGACTTACCTGCCCTTGGCCCCGCTGTTCTTGATGCTGCTCAGCGGCCTCTGGATGTTTTTCCTGCCCTATCTGCGCCGGGCCTGACGTTCATGCCGCCAAATCGTCGGGCGTGATTGCCAACAGGTCAGCAGCGCCTTCGCGTGTGTGTGCCAATAGGCCGACGTGTTCAGGCAGCAGCCGCTTGATATAGAACCGGGCAAGGCGCATCCGCATCGCGTCGCCCGACATCGCTGCAATCAGATGCGCATGGCCGCCAAGAACGCGGGCAAAGGCGCGCAGGTAGGGCACGGCCCCCGCGAAACGGTCGTTCGCATCGTTGCGCCCGATCAGCCATTCGGTCGCCTCGCGCAGGGATTCAGCGGCGTTCCAGACGGCCTCGGCGAGATCGGCGTGAGTCGCCTTCGCGGCCTCGGCCCCGGCCTCGATCTCGTCCAGCAAGCGGTTCGCTGCCTCGCCGCCGTCCATCATCTTGCGGCCGACAAGGTCCATCGCCTGGATGCCGTTGGTGCCTTCGTAGATCGCGGTGACGCGCACGTCGCGGGCGTATTGGGATGCGCCGGTTTCCTCGATGAACCCCATGCCGCCGTAGATCTGGACCCCCAGATTGGCCACGGCGATGCCGGTATCGGTGCCGAATGCCTTGGCAATCGGGGTCAGGAACGCGGCGCGGGTGCGCCACTGGTCCTCGTCCGTTGCGGTCGCCATGTCGACGGACGCGGCGCACATCAGGGCGATGGCGCGGGCGGCGAAAATATCGGCCTTCATCTCGGCCAGCATCCGGCGCACGTCAGGGTAGTCGACGATCACGCTGCGGCCCTGCTTGCGGTCGTTGGCATAGGTCAGCGCATGTTGATAGGCGCCCTCGGCGGCGCCGATCCCCTGCACGCCGACGCCCAAACGCGCGTTGTTCATCATGGTGAACATGGCTGCCATGCCGCCATGTTCTTCACCGATCAGCCAGCCGGTCGCGCCCTCGTAGGCCATGACGGCGGTGGGCGATCCGTGCAGACCGGTCTTGTGTTCCAGCGACACCACATGCAGGTCATTGCGTTTGCCGGGTTTGCCGTTTGCGTCGGGGATCAGTTTGGGGACCATGAAAAGGCTGATCCCCTTGGTCCCCGGCACCCCGTCGGGCAGGCGGGCCAGCACCAGATGGCAAACGTTCTCGGTAAAATCGTTGTCGGCCCAGCTGATATAGATCTTTTGACCGGTAATCGCATAGGTGCCGTCGCCGATCGGTTCGGCCTTGGTGCGCAGCGCACCCACATCCGACCCGGCCTGCGGTTCGGTCAGGTTCATCGTTCCGCACCATGCGCCACTGATCAGGTTTGGCAGGTATAGGTCCTTGATCGCGTCAGAGGCGTGATGTTCCAGCGCCTCGATCTGGCCTTGGGTCATCAGCGGATTCAGTTGCAGCGACAGGCAGGCCGCCGACATCATGTCGTTGACGGTGGTGGTCAGTGTCATCGGCAGGCCCATGCCGCCGACCTCGGGGCTGGCCGACATGCCAATCCAGCCGCCGTCGGCAATGGCGCGGTAGCCCTCGGCGAAGCCGGGCGAGGTGCGCACGACGCCGTTTTCAAGGCTGGCCGGATGCAGGTCGCCATTGCGTTGGAGGGGGACAAGCGCGGTTTCGCACATCTTGCCGGCCTCGGTCAGGATCGCATCGACCATGTCCGGCGTCGCCTCGGCAAAGCGTTCGGTGGCGGCGATCTGCGCAAAGTCAGCTATGTGATCAAGCAGAAAACGGAACTCGGATGTGGGGGCGCGATAGGGCATCGGGAGACTTCCTGTGGCGGGCGGCTTGGCATCGTGCCGGGCCGCATCTATTTAGGCTGCAATATCGGGCAGGTTATAACAGCCCGGTTCCCCTTCAAGGTAAACGCCACGTCATGACTGGTTTCGAAACCCGGCGATTTGCGCCAGACGCCACCGGTCTGGACGCGGCCGCTGTGGTGTTGTCACAAGGCGGCCTTGTCGCTTTCCCGACCGAGACGGTTTACGGGCTGGGAGCGGATGCCTGCAATGATCTGGCAGTGGCGCAGGTTTTCGCGGCCAAGGGGCGACCCGATTTCAATCCGTTGATCGTGCATGTGACTGATCTGGCGGCGGCGCAGGCGTTATGCGAATTCAACGCCGATGCGCTGCGGCTGGCGGCGGCATTCTGGCCGGGTGCCTTGACGCTGGTGTTGCCTTTACAGGCCGGGGCAGGGCTATCGCGACTGGTGACGGCGGGGTTGGATACCGTGGCAGTCCGGGTGCCCAATCACCCTGTCGCGCAGGGGCTTCTGGCGGCATTCGGCGGGCCGGTCGCGGCGCCTTCGGCAAATCCTTCGGGGCGGATCAGCCCGACCACGGCGGCGCATGTGCTGGCGGGGCTGGGTGGCGTGATCGACGCGATCATTGATGGCGGTGCCTGTGGCGTCGGTGTTGAATCGACGATCGTCGGGAGCATTGGCGATCCGGTTGTATTGCGGGCAGGAGGATTGCCAATCGAGGCGATTGCGGCCTGCCTTGGCCGCGATATTTCGTCGGATGCATCACCCGATTCGCCAACTTCGCCAGGCCAGCTCGAATCGCACTATGCGCCGCAGGGGTCGGTGCGGCTGGCGGTGACCGATCCGCATCCTGACGAAGTCCTGCTGGGGTTTGGCCCGGTCAAGGCCGCATTGAACCTGTCACCATCAGGGGATTTGACCGAGGCCGCCGCGCACCTGTTCGCGC
>JBBKXP010000315.1:0-15063 GCA_037969545.1 Paracoccaceae bacterium
GGGCAAAACGCGGATAAAACCAAATGAAACCAGCGTCACGCCGATGAATGTCGGGACAAAGGTCAACAGGCGGCTCAGGACATAGTTCAGCATTTCAACACTGTCAGTTCTTTTGGGAACTGCGTCAGCGAGGTGCAACCATCGTTGGTCACCAACACATCATCCTCGATCCTGACGCCAAAGTTGCCAATGTCGTAGAGCCCCGGTTCATTCGTATAAACCGTTCCGGCTGGCAACGGCATGTGATTGCCGCGCATGATATACGGCGCCTCGTGCACATCGCGTCCCAACCCGTGGCCGGTCTTGGTGCGGATCCGGTCGGCAAAGGGCGATGCCTCAAGCACCCCGATCACCGCATCGTCGATCTGATGTGCGGTAACACCCGCGCGGGTGACATCGAAACCCTTGAGATTGGCACGCAGCACGGTGTCATAAACCGCTCGGCTCTCATCGGTGGCGTGGTCGAGGAAAACGGTCCGGGTTATGTCGGCGGCGAACCCGTGTTTTCGGGCACCGAAATCGATCATCAGCGCATCGCCGGCCTTGACCCGGTAATCGGCCCGCGCCTTGGCATGGGGCCGGGCCGAACCATCGCCAGAGGCGACGATGGGGTGAAACGACTGATCTTCCGCCCCTTCGGCGAAAAGCGCCTGAATGAGGGTCTGTTCAATCTCTTTTTCTGTCTGTCCCAGACGCACGGTGTCAAGCGTCCGCGCCAGCGCCCGTTCTGATATGGCGATAGCCGCCCTCAGTGCGTCGATATCCTGTGGGGTCTTGATCATCCGCAGTGCCGAAATCTCGCGCTCGGCATCGACGATGCGCAGTTCAGGCTGAGCCCGTAACAGGGCGTGATGAACAAAAACACGCATCACCTGCCCCTCGACGGCGAGCGATGCGATGCCCAGATGATCCGTCAGCCCCTTGAACGCCGCGTCATAGCCATCCTGATCGCGCCAATCAAAAACCGCACCATCAAAACCGACAAGATCCCAGCTGCGCAATTCCAGATTGGGGACAAGTGCGGCCGGCATGCCCGTTGCCGGAATGACGATCAGGAACGGGCGTTCGTGACTCATGAAAGGGTGAATGACGGCCCGGGTGAAATTTGGACCCGGAACAAGGGCTACAGCGTCGACGCCAAGCCGCGCCGCAATCCCCGCATAGTCGGCCAGCCGGTCGTTCAAGGAATGTGCCACGTGCGCCCGTCCTGCCGTAAAATGGAAATCGGGGCGGCGCACGCGGCGCCGCCCCCGGTTTTCGTGTCGATTATTGCGACAGGCCGACCTGATTGAAGATATGGCCACCCAGCGGGTGAACGACATAGCCTTCGACCTCGGGGCGCATCGTCATGAACACGACCGAATGGGCAATCGTGGCCCAGGGTGCCTGTTCTTTAAAGACAACCTGCGCCTGTTCGTACAGCGGCTGACGTTCGGCCTGGGTTGGCAGGATTTTGGCCTGCTGGATCAGGTCGTCGAACGGTTGATAGCACCACTGCGCCCGGTTCGAGGCGCCGACCGCGTCGCAGCCCAACAGAACCGCGAGGAAGTTGTCGGGATCACCATTGTCACCCGTCCATCCGAGCAGCACCGCGCCATCGCGGTCCAGATCGCTCGAACGGGACAGGTATTCGCCCCATTCATAAGACACGATCTCGACCGTAACGCCGACCTTTGCAAAATCTTCCTGCATCAGTTCGGCCATTCGCCGGGCGTTGGGGTTGTACGGACGCTGCACCGGCATTGCCCAGATCTTCATGTTGAGGTTCTCAACTCCCTCGGCTGCGAGCATCTCTTTCGCCATTTCGGGATCATAGGCGTCGTCCTCGACCGCGTCGTTATAGGACCACATGGTCGGCGGGATCGGGTTCTTAGCGATCTGACCGGTGCCCTGGAACACCACGTCGATGATCGCCTGCTTGTCGATCGCCATATTCAGGGCGCGACGAACGTTGGGGTTGTCAAACGGTGCCATGGTCGTGTTGTAGGCCAGATAGCCGACGTTCAGACCTTCCTGCTCCATTACGACGACGTTCGAATCGTCCTTCATCGCCTGCACGTCAGCCGGATTCGGGTAGGCCATGACGTGGCATTCGCCCGCCAGAACCTTCTGATAACGCACCGAGGCGTCCGGCGTGATCGCAAAGATCAGGCTCTCGACCTTGGCCGCATCACCCCAGTAGTCGTCGTTGCGCAGATAGCGGATCACGGCGTCTTTCTGATAGGCTTGGAACGAGAACGGACCGGTGCCGATCGGGGCCTGATTGACCATCTCGGGGGTGCCTGCCGCCATCATCGCATCGGCATATTCCTTGGACACGATCGAGGCGAAATCCATGGCCATGTTGGCAATGAACGGTGCTTCGGGACGGGTCAGGTTAAAGACGACAGTGTAATCGTCGGTCTTTTCAATCGAGCCGACCAGATCAGGCATCGACATGCTGCCGTAGTATTCCCATGTCCCGCCGGAAACGGCAAAATAGGGGTTCGCTTCATTGCCCTGACGGTCAAAAGTAAAGATCACGTCGTCGGCGTTGAAATCGCGGGTCGGGGTGAACTGGTCATTGGAATGGAATTTGACCCCCTGACGCAGTTTGAATGTCACGGTCATACCATCGTCTGACACTTCCCAGCTTTCAGCCAGCCCCGGAATCACCTCGGTTGTACCGACCTTGAATTCGGTCAGGCGATTGTAGATCGGATGGCTTGAGGCATCGAATGTGGTGCCTGCAGTATATAGCGCCGGGTCAAAACCTTCCGGCGAACCTTCGGAACAATAGACAAGCGATTGGGCCGAGGCCGTAGATGCGATCAGCCCGGTCAGCAGGGCTCCCGCAGCCAGTTTAAGTCTCAAAGACATGTTTTTCCTCCACTGATTTTGTTGTTGTGGCTGCCTGCAGAGTGATTTGGATGCAGGCAACACACATATAACTCCCGGACCGCACGCTTTTGCCAAAGTTCAAACCTGAGCAATTCGATTAGTCCGGTCGATAATGCAGTGATACGACCACGTATCGAGACACTTGCCAACCCACCGTTTTTGACCATTCAGTGGCCCTCTGCCGGTTTTCATCGATCTTGTGATGGACAACCCGTCTGACGATTGGACAAGGTCGTTTGATCGCGTTGTGCAATAACCCGACGCACCCGACATTCCTGCGCTCAAAAGAGGTAGGATCACCTGTATCCTATCGTGCAGCTTCCTGATGTTTCATCCCAAATGGGCTCGCTGTCGGCAGATCGGTCGCAGTGCACGCAATCGCCATCTGTTCCGTCGTGATCCCAACCGCTAATACGGGGCCCCGGTCGCCGCCTGCACGTGATCAGATTTGCACCATTCAGGCGATGTGACGCCGTTGCAGGCGGCGTTTTATCCTCCGCCTGCAACGCAATGTCATCTTGGAAACTCACGGTCGGGTGCGGCGCCAGATGCCTTTCAATGGCATCGCCATGCAGCGCGACGAACCCCGTCGACACCTCATAACCCGAAAGGTCGATTTAGATTTCGGGCAGTCCGCCAGACTGCAACTGTCTTTGGCAATGGACCGTCGCGCCGGCAAGGCACATGCTTTGAGCGGGGACGGTACCGGCTGACCGTCTGGCCAGGTTCAAGTCCTTGATAGTGGCCCAACATACCAACTGTATGACACCCTATGTGTCCGCCAGCGTGAGTGTAACCTTGTCCCCGGCAAACCATGTTCGCCCAACCTCGATCGGGGCGCCGGACAGATCGACGTTTATGCCGATTGTGCGCAAGATCGGGGCATGTTCGGCGACCCGTAAATGCAGCGCTTGGGTCGCGGTCGCAAGTTTGGCGTTCACCAATGTCGAGGCGCGGACATAGTCCGATAGCCCGGCCTGTCCCAGCGCCGCCGTCACAGACGGATTTTCGGCGAGGCAGGCTAGCAGATTTGGGAACCGGGCCGCCGGGAACACGCTGCGAAACAGCGCGATCGGTTGTCCGTCCGACAACGACAGGCCCTCATAAACATGGACTTGCGCGCCCTCCGTCAGATTCAATGACCGACCTTCGTCAGGGGTCGGATTGCTGGTTTCCAACACCAGCACCTTCTTGGCTGGTGTGCGACCCGCGGCTATGAGGTTCTGATGAAACCGCACCCTGCGCCCGATGGGGTATTCGGTCGGCGTCATCATGACAAACACGCCCGATCCGCGCCGGGCGTGCACCACACCATCACTGGCCATTTGTCCCAGCGCCCGACGCACGGTGTGGCGGTTCACCCCAAAACGTATGGCCAATGCAGCCTCTGTCGGTAACTTGTCGCCGGGACCGTAGAGACCGGCAGAGATATTGCCGGTAAGTGCCGTGGCGATGGCTTTCCAGATCGGCGTACGATTGGTCATGTTGTCAAAGTTTCACCTAATGGGGGTTGGCGCGGCGAGTAGTCCGGGCTAGTATTTGTCTAGTTGTATAGACAACTGAAAAAGGTGTCTAGATGGATTTGCCCGACGATACGAATGCTGTCCGAAAGGCCCGGCTGGGGCTATTGGCCCGGTCCAAACCAGCCGATCTGGCCCGACTTTGGCTGGCCATGGGGCTTAACCCGAAATACACGCCCCTACGCACGCCCGAAATTGGCGGCGTCATGGTCCGTGGTCGCGCCGGTGCTGTCGGCGCCGCATTCAACCTGGGCGAAATGACGGTGACCCGGGCGTCGATCAGATTGGCCGACGGCGCCGTTGGCCACGGCTACGTTCAGGGCCGCAATAGGGACCATGCCGTGCAGGCGGCACTGGTAGACGCCTTGATGCAAACCGATGTCGCTGCAACCATCGAGGCGCAGGTTCTGGCCCCATTGCGCGATGCCTTGACCCAGCGCAAAGCGACACGCGCGGCCAAAGCTGCCGCGACCAAGGTTGATTTCTTCACTCTGGTGCGGAGCGAAGACTGATGGAGACCAAGACGCTAGCAGGCGGATTTACCGACGCGCCGATCGACGCCGCCCATGCCTTTCGCGCCATCATGTCTGCGATGGCGCGACCGGGCGAGATTTTCAGTGTCAGCGGTGCAACGCCCCCTGCGCCGTTGTCGGTCGCGGCGGGTGTCGTCGTTCTGACCCTCTGCGACCCGGAAACGCCGGTTTTTCTGGGCGCGCGCCATGACAACCATGACCTGCGCGACTGGATCACCTTTCATACCGGGGCGCCCTTTGCCCCACCTGACAAGGCCGTTTTCGCTATCGGCTTGTGGGACGATCTGCCTCTGCCTGCGTTTCGCATCGGCCAACCGGACTATCCCGATCGCTCCGCCACATTGATCGTCGAAGTGCCTGAACTTGACAATACGGGCGCGGTGCTGCGCGGTCCGGGCATCAAGGATCACGCGCAGTTGTCGCTGCCCGAAAAGCAGACATTTCAGGACAATGCCCGCAGCTTTCCGCTTGGCCTTGATTTCATCTTCACCACCGGCAGCCGACTTGCGGCGATGCCGCGCACAACAAGGGTCAGCTGATGTATGTTGCCGTCAAAGGAGGCGAGCGCGCAATCGACAACGCCCATGCATGGCTGGCCGAAGAACGGCGGGGCGACCAGGGCGTTGCGGAATTGTCAATCGCGCAAATCCGCGAACAACTCGCGTTGGCAGTCAACCGGGTCATGGCCGAAGGGTCGCTTTATGATCACGACCTTGCAGCACTCGCCATCAAACAGGCCCGGGGCGACCTGATCGAAGCGATCTTTCTGATCCGCGCCTACCGCACGACCCTGCCACGTTTCGCGAGTTCCCTGCCGATCGAAACCGCGAACATGCAGTGCGACCGGCGTGTCTCGGCCACGTTCAAGGATGTCCCCGGCGGGCAGATTCTGGGGCCGACGTTTGACTATACCCATCGGCTGCTCGACTTCAAACTTGCCGCCGATGGCGAGGTGGACACCGCCCCGCACTCCACACCTCAGCCAGCATCAAAACCGCATGTGATGTCCTTTCTGAACCGCGAGAACCTGATCCAGCCCGAGGCCAGCCAAAACGATGTCCCCGACGATCTGACGCGCACGCCGCTGGAGCTGCCGGCAAGTCGGGCGCTGCGCCTGCAGGCCCTGACGCGCGGCGATGAAGGGTTCATCCTTGGCATGGCCTATTCGACCCAGCGTGGCTACGCCCGCACGCACGCCTTCGTTGCCGAATTGCGCATCGGTCAGGTCGTCGTCGAAATGGACATCCCCGAACTGGGTTTTGTGATCGAGATTGGCGAGATCTTTGTGACGGAATGTGAAACCGTCAATCAGTTCAATGGCTCCAAGACCGAGCCGCCGCAATTTACCCGCGGCTATGGGCTGGTTTTTGGCATGACCGAACGCAAGGCGATTTCCATGGCATTGGTCGACCGCGCCCTGCGATGGAAGGAACTGGGCGAGGACGACGCGGGTGCACCCGCGCAGGACGAGGAATTCATTCTATATCACGCCGACAATGTTCAGGCGACGGGATTTCTCGAACATATCAAACTGCCGCACTACGTCGATTTCCAGTCGGAACTCGAACTGATCCGCAAACTGCGCCGCGAGGCCGAATTGGGTCAAGGGGCCGCCGAATGACCGACTACAACTTCGCCTATCTGGATGAACAGACCAAGCGGATGATCCGCCGCGCGATCCTCAAGGGGCTGGCGATCCCCGGTTATCAGGTGCCTTTTGCCAGCCGCGAGATGCCGATGCCCTATGGCTGGGGCACCGGCGGGGTTCAGGTGTCGGCGGCAGTGCTGACCCCCGACGATACGTTCAAGGTGATCGATCAGGGTGCCGATGATACGACGAACGCGGTGTCGATCCGCAGATTCTTCCAGAAAACCGCCGGCGTCGCGGTGACCGAAGCGACGGCAGCGGCCAGCGTGATCCAGACCCGCCACCGGATCCCCGAAGAGCCGCTGACCGAAAGGCAAATCTTGGTCTATCAGGTGCCGATCCCCGAACCGCTGCGTTTTCTCGAACCGTCCGAGGTCGAAACCAGAAACATGCATGCCCTCGAAGATTACGGGCTGATGCATGTGAAACTTTACGAGGATATCAGCCGTCACGGCCATATCGCAACCGCCTACGCCTATCCGGTCAGGGTCGAGGGGCGTTATGTCATGGACCCTTCGCCGATCCCGAAATTCGACAATCCCAAACTGAACATGGCCGCGATCCAGTTGTTCGGCGCCGGCCGCGAACAACGCATCTATGCGATCCCGCCCCATACCAACGTCGTCAGCCTGGATTTTGACGACTACCCCTTTGAACCCACCAAGGCCGACCATGCCTGCGATCTGTGCGGCGCCAGCGACAGTTATCTGGACGAACTGATCGTCGATGACGCCGGCGGGCGGATGTTCATGTGTTCGGACACGGACTACTGCGGCAAACGCCGAACCAATGGCCACACCGGCGCGCAGGCCGCACCCACTGGCGAGGATGCCGCATGACGCCGCTGCTTCAGGTCGAGAATATTTCGAAATACTATGGTCGGCGGATGGGCTGCGCGGATGTGTGGTTCGACCTTTATCCGGGCGAGGTTATGGGCATCGTCGGCGAAAGCGGCTCGGGCAAATCGACCCTGCTGAATTGCCTTGCGGGCCAACTGACTCCTGATAGCGGAGCCGTGCGCTTTGATACCCGCGCCGATGGTCTGCGCGATACTGTCACCATGGAAGAGCCGGAGCGCCGCATGTTGGGCCGCACCGACTGGGCCTTTGTCCACCAGAACGCCCGCGATGGCCTGCGGATGAATGTCAGTGCCGGCGGTAACGTGGGCGAGCGACTGATGGCGGTGAATGCGCGGCACTACGGCAAGATCCGGAACGCCGCACTGGATTGGCTGGACCGGGTGGAAATCTCAGCCGACCGGATCGACGACCGCCCGACTGCGTTTTCGGGGGGTATGCAGCAGCGGCTGCAGATCGCCCGCAATCTTGTCACCGGGCCGCGCCTCGTCTTCATGGACGAACCGACCGGTGGCCTCGACGTCAGCGTGCAGGCCCGCCTGCTCGACCTCTTGCGCGGTCTGGTGCGGCAAATGAACCTGAGTGCCATCATTGTCACTCACGATCTTGCTGTCGTGCGTCTATTGGCCGACCGGCTGATGGTGATGAAGGACGGCAGGGTCATTGAAACCGGTCTGACCGATCAGGTGTTGGACGATCCGCAACATGCCTATACGCAGCTTCTTGTCTCTTCGGTATTGCAGGTGTGAGACCATGATCCGGACCGAAAACCTCGCCAAATCCTTTACATTGCACAATCAGGGTTCGGCTGAAATCCGCGTGATTTCGGGTGCCTCGTTCACCGTCGCACCCGGCGAATGTGTCGCACTGGTTGGTGCGTCCGGGGCCGGGAAATCGACGTTGATGCGGATGATCTATGGCAATTACCTGACCGCGTCGGGCCGGATTCTGGTGGGCGGCGTCGATGTCGCCTCTGCCGCCCCGCGCGAAATCATTCTACTTCGAAGGCGCACACTGGGGTATGTCAGCCAGTTCCTGCGTGTGGTCCCTCGCGTGCCGACCCTTGACGTCGTGGCGGAACCCTTGTTGGTCAACGACACGCCGCACGACGATGCACTGGCGCAGGCAAAGACCCTGCTGGAACGCCTGAAAATCCCGCAACAGCTTTGGAGCCTTAGCCCCACAACCTTTTCCGGCGGCGAACAGCAGCGGGTCAACATCGCACGTGGCTTTGTCTATCCCTACCCCGCCCTTTTGCTGGATGAACCCACAGCCAGTCTTGATCCCGCCAACCGCGCTACCGTTCTGGACTTGATTACCGAAGCCAAGGCGCGGGATGCCGCAATCATCGGAATTTTCCACGACGACGCCGTCCGCAGGGCCGTCTGCGACCGGGAACTGGACGTCACCCTGTTTACCCCGGAAATTGTCGCATGATTGGCCGCTTCATTGCCGTTGTGGGCCCCTCAGGCGTCGGCAAGGACGCCGTCATGACCGCACTGGCCACACATGACTCGCGCTTTGTTCTGGCGCGGCGGGTCATCACCCGCCCAAGTGACGCCGGCGGCGAGTCCCATGACGGCATATCGACGGAAGAATTCGAGCGGCGCGAGGCCGCTGGCGACTTTGCCCTTGTCTGGTCCGCCCACGGGCTGCGCTATGGCATCCCGGCAACCGTCGATGCGAGTTTACGCTCCGGTCACGATGTTCTTGCGAATCTGTCACGCTCTGTCCTATCGGTGGCCGTATCAATGTTTGCACGGTGCGAAGTCATCTTGCTGACCGCAGACCGGGCCGTGCTGGCATCCCGATTGACCGCCAGAAGGCGCGAGAGCGCGGATCAGATCGGCATGCGTCTTGAACGGGCCGTTGTCGCGCTGTCGCCCGGTATCAACCCGCATGTTATCGACAACTCCGGCGAACTGGCCGATACGGTTCGGGCTGTGATCGACATTCTTTATCCAGTCAGGGCGTAGCGATGGATTTGACGGAACATGCCCGACCTGTCCTGTCCCATCAGGGTAATGGCGTCGACAACAAGATTTTCGGAGTGATGCGGTATCAGCAACGGCGTCAGGGCGGCGATCAAGGCCGCGCCATGGGGTGGCGGCAGTGCACCACTGAGTGTCAGGTGAAACTGGAAGTCGTCAAAGACATAGGGATAGCCCCAGTCCAGCATCCGCTGATCCTGGCGCGATGTCAGGGGTGCCGTCCTGCGGCGGGCAATCTCTGCATCCGAAAACGGCGCCCGGAAACCGTCAAAAGCCGTGACAATGTCGCCGGCAAGAGACCGCAGCGCGGGCGAAACTGTAATGGGACGCAGAGCCACAAATCCACCGTCCTGGCGCAACGCCAAAGGTCCGACCCTGACAGCCGCACGACGTGCTGCAAAATCCGCAGCGGACTGCTGCAACTTTCCAAGGCTGCCTCCGGCGACCATGCGGAACGGCGCTTTCAGTGTCCCGTGAAACCCATATTTTCGTGGCATGGCCGTCACCGCTGCAACGTCAATTCCGGAAACGGCTGGATGCGCCCGCGGGGTGGCTGTGGCGCTGTCCCACCCCAGCCAACTGGCGCCGAAATCGGCCAACTGTCCGGTCGGCGTAAAAAAGATGCCATAACGTTCGAACATGTGCGCCCCGCTCGCATGCCCGTCTTTGCCAAACCAGCGTGACACACTCATGACAGACCTGACCATCCTCGCCAATGCCCGCCTGATCCTCAGGGACGAGGTCGTGCAGGGTGCGATTTCAATTGAAAACGGCGAGATTGTGGACATTGGCAGCGGGACATCGGTGCCACCGGGCGCAATCGACATGAATGGCGACTTTCTTGCGCCCGGACTTGTCGAGCTTCATACCGACAATCTTGAACGTCATTTGTCGCCGCGCCCCAAGGTCAATTGGCCACATCGTGCGGCCATTGTCGCACACGACCGCGAATTGGCCGGGACCGGCATCACGACCGTATTTGACGCGATCCGGGTTGGGTCGATCGTCTCGGACGGCAACGACCGGTACGAAAAATATGCCCGGCAGATGGCCGATGAAATCCTGTCGATGCGCGATGCGGGGGCCCTGCGCATCAGCCATCATATCCATCTGCGGGCCGAAATCTGTTCGGAAACCCTGGTGGAAGAACTCGACGAATTCGGCCCCCTCGATCGCATCGGCATCGTGTCGATGATGGATCACACACCGGGCCAACGACAGTTCAGCGATCTGCAGAAATACAAGGATTATGTTTGCGGCAAGCATGGGCTGGATCAGGCGGCATTCACCGACTACGTCGCGTTCCTGTATGGCCTGCAGGCCAAATTCGGGGCGCCACACGAAGCCGCGACAGTCGCGGCCGCAAAGCGTTACGGGGCCACGCTTGCCAGTCATGATGACACGACTGCGGCGCAGGTTGCCGCCAGCCATTCGCATGGCGTGACTCTGGCCGAGTTTCCGACGACCGTCGATGCTGCGGATGCCTGCCGCGCCAACAACATCGCGACAATCATGGGTGCGCCGAACCTGATCCGCGGCGGCTCACATTCCGGCAACGTCGCGGCACTCGAACTGGCGCAGCGGGACCGGCTGGACATTCTGTCGTCCGATTATGTGCCCGCCGGCCTGTTGATGGCGGCGGTCCAACTGGGTGACCTCTGGGGCGATCCGGCCCGCGGGATGGCGACCGTAACGCACCGTCCCGCCCAATTGGTCGGATTGCGGGATCGTGGTGAACTTCGCATTGGTGCGCGCGCCGATTGCATCCGGTTCGCGATCATCGAAGATACCCCGGTGCTGCACGAAACCTGGAGCAATGGGCGCCGCGTTTATTAGACTGCTTTCAATGCTGTAGGTTGCTTTTAGCTTTCTTGCTGAATTTGTCGGCACCGCAGGGCCGACGTGTCACCAAACTTTGCACAGGATTGCGCCGCCAGTGCGGAAGGCAGGTTTATCCAGCATTATCCGTTCTTTGTATCGCCCTGTTGATCAAAGTGTCGCGGGAAGAACGCAGCGACCACCGCCATGGCCGACAACCGCGCACCCTTCAATGCCGACCGCGACTGGGCCGTCATCATCTCAAGCCATAGGCCCTCTGGCAGACAACCAGCGACCGTGCCACCACCTCGGGTCGCAGATCATAGCCGCCCTTTGCGTTGACGCCCGCACAGATCTGTTCCAGCGTGCTGTTGTAAGCCGCATCGTTGGCACCGCAGTTGGCCTGATACATGGGCTTGCACTGCGCTTCGCCCCAAAACGAACACCACGCCGAAAGACGATCCGGCGTGCATACGGCCGGTTCAAAGTCCGCCGCAATCAGCGCCGCGAGCCGGTCGACAGGATCGTCACCTGCTTTTTCAAGGGCTCTGGTCCAGTTCTGGCGATACTCCTCGGCCAGATAGGCCAACGTCTCTGTCAGCAAGTTCTGCTTGGACTGGAAATGAAAATTGACCATCCCGTGCGACACACCTGCCCGCTTGGCCACCTCGGTCAGCGTCGTCGCGGCATAGCCACGCTCGGCCAAGACCTGAATGGTTGCCTTGATGATCTGCATCTGCCGCGAATGACGGGGCGCCTTGCGGGGCACATTCGCCTTTTCGATATCAGTCACTTCCGACTTCAGATTGTCGTTTGCCATGTCCGCTTCTTATCGCTCTGCCGCATCAGCGTCTTGCAGGATTTAGCTGACAGATGCCAGAAATCTCTAACATTCTGACTGTATAGTCAGAATGTAAATACCGTTACTGCAGCAGGAATTCCCCGAAATGCCCACCAAGATCGATCGCTCGCTGACCCACTCGAACGCTCACTTTTATAAGGCGATCAACCGCTTACCACTCGGTGTTGCATCTACCTTTCGGTATTGGGGCGATGATCGGACAATTTATGTCGACCGCGGCAAAGGCGGGCGAATCTGGGATATCGACGGGAAAAGCTATGTCGACTACCGCCTTGGCTATGGCCCCGCCATTCTGGGTTACGCCGACGAACGGGTGGACGCGGCAGCCCGCCGCGGGATGAACATCGGCGGTGTGTTTGCGCTGTCGACCGAGGCCGAACTGCGCGTCGCCGACCGGATCGCGAAAATGGTCAAGGGTGTTGATCTCATCCGCTTTTCCAACTCCGGCACCGAGGCGGTCATGGCGGCCCTTCGTCTTGCCCGCGCCCACACCGGCCGCGAAAGCTATCTGTTGGTCGAGGGCGGCTATCACGGCCTGTTCGATGCCGCGATGTGGATGGTGAACCTCGAGGATTGGGAACCGGCCAAGAACCGCGACCCCGAAGTGATCGCCTATTCCAAGGGTGTGCCTGCCGAATTGCGAACCCTCGCGCACCTCGTCCCGATGAACAATCTGCAAAGACTCGAGGACACGTTCAGGGCCCATGGCGACAACATGGCCGCAATGCTGATCGAACCGATCCAGGGCAACTGCTGCGCCATCTCGGCAACGCCAGAATATGTGCAGCTCGCCCGCAAGCTCTGCGACCAGTATGGCGTTTTGCTGATCATCGACGAGGTCAAGACCGGTTTCCGGGTGGCACGCGGCAGCGTGCAATCACTGCTTGACGTGTTGCCCGACATCTCGACCTTCGCCAAGGCCATGGGCAACGGCTATCCCATCGCGGCGATTGGCGGGCGCGAAGAAATAGTGCGCAGCTTTGACAATGGCAAGGCGGCGCACGGTGGCACGTATACGGCCCATTCGGTGAGCATTGCCGCCTCCGAAGAATGCCTTCGCATCCTTGACGAAACCCCGGCCCTGGAAACCCTCACCGCATATGGTCGCGATCTCAAGTCCGGGATTGGAAAGATCCTTGAACAACACGACATCGTCCACGCGTTTACTGGCCACGACAGCATGTTCGGCCTCTTTTTCCGGGAAACGCCGCCCGACAACTACCGCGACTGGAAAAAGTCCGACTACTCCTTCTACGACACCATGGCGTTCCATATGCACGACCTTGGGATTATTGTGGAACCCGACAGCCGCGAACCGTGGTTCATGTGCGAGGCGCATGATGCAAGCTGTCTGACGGAGACGCTGGGGGCGGTGGAAAAGGCTGTCGATCTCACGATCGCGCAGCTCGCTGCGGCATGAACTACGATGCCGTCATCGCCGGCGGTGGCCACAACGGCCTTGTCGCGGCCTGCTATCTGGCGCGCGCCGGACTCGATGTGGTGGTCGTTGAAAAGAACGACTGGGTCGGCGGTGCCGCCGTTTCCCGTTCGCTGCATCCCGATTTCACCTATTCCAACTGCTCCTACGTTTGCTCGCTTTTTCGCCCCGAGATCATGCGCGATCTGGAACTGCAGCGATACGGCTTGCAAATCCTGCCCTACGGGGGCGGCGCGGTCTTGCCCCGCGACGGTGGCAATCTTGCGATGAACCGCCACCATGACATCAACCGCCGCGAATTCGCCCGCCACTCGCCGCGCGATGCCGAAGCTTATGACCGCTATTCCCGCGACATCATGCGACACTGCCGGTTCATCCGGCCCCTCCTGATGCGCACGCCTCCTGACCCGGCCCGCTTTCGTCCGCGTGATCTTGCGGAACTTGCCTTTCTGGGTCGCAAGGTCATGGAAATGTCGGAAACCCAGATCTCCGAGATGATCCGTTTCTGGACCATGTCGATTTCGGATTTCCTCGACGGATATTTTGAAAGCCCGGTGATCAAGGTCTATCTTGCGGTCTCGGCGATCATCGGCACTGCCCTCGGGCCAATGTCGCCGGGATCGGCATATGTCCTGTTGCACCACTACATGAGCGATGTGGATGGCAACGTCGGCACATGGGGATATGCGCGGGGCGGCATGGGCGCGATAACCCAAGCCCTCAGGTCCTCGTTCGAAGCTGCGGGTGGCAAGGTGCGGACGGAGTCGGGCGTGGCCCGGGTGCTGGTGAGCGGTGGGCGCGCCACCGGTGTCGAACTCGACAATGGCGAGATCATCAAAGGCAAGCGCGTGATCTCCAACATGGATGTCAGGCGCACCTTCCTGAAACACGTGAAGGAATCCGATTTGCCCGCCGATTTCGTCCGGCAGGTCAAGGCGTTCAAGATCCGCGGATCCTCGGGCAAGCTCAATATCGCGCTGGCCACCGCGCCAGAGTTTCCGGCCCTGCCCTAGGGCGCGCCGATGATCCGGGGCGATTTGCACTTCACCGACAGCATCGCCTGGATGGAACGCGCCTATGACGATTGGAAGGCAGGACAATTCAGTCGTGATCCGTTCCAGGATTTCATAATCCCGACGATGATTGACCCGACGATGGCGCCGCCGGTCAAGCATTTCGCCTCGTCGTTCGTACAGTATGCGCCGCCAAAGATCGCCGGTAGTGACTGGACAGACGCCGACCGGGACGCGTTCGGCGAGACCTGCCATGACCAGATCGAAACCTACTCTCCCGGCTTCAGGGACCGCGTGCTGCATATCGAAGTCCGCACCCCGCGCGAATTGGAGGCCGAGATCGGCCTGACCGAGGCAACATTTTTCAGGGTGAACTGACCTTCGATCAGCTTCTCTTTAACCGCCCCGTGCCGGGCTACGCGCAATATCGCACGCCGATCCGGGAATTATAGCTTTGCGGGTCCTCGACCCATCCCGGCGGCGGGGTCATGGGTGCGCCGGGC
>JBBKXP010000316.1:0-3844 GCA_037969545.1 Paracoccaceae bacterium
GTTGAACCTGATCCATTCGCCACCCGACGCATCATTGTCGGTCAGGAAATTGGCGGCGCGGATCGCCTCCATCTCTTTGCCCGCCCGCGGTTTGGTGGAACCAAGGCCGAACAGCACGCAGAACGTCTCGTCATCCATTTCTGGCGGCAGGACGATTCCGCGCGCCTCGACTTCGGCCTTTTTCGCAGCGATGTCGGCCTGTTTCACCGGCAAGGCGATGGGGTTCATGATGGCGCTCGTCATGCCGGCGACCATGGCCATTGGCAGGAACGCGTTGTTGATGCCGTGCCGGTTGGGCAGCCCGAACGAGATGTTCGAGGCGCCGCAAGTCGTGTTGACACCCAGCTCTTCGCGCAGTCGCCGCACCAGCGTGAACACCTGCAATCCGGCAGTGCCCATTGCGCCGATCGGCATGACCAGCGGGTCGACGACGATGTCATGCGCCGGGATGCCAAAATCGGCGGCGCGTTCGACGATTTTTTTGGCGACGGCAAAACGCACTTCGGGGTCTTCGGAAATCCCGGTGTCGTCGTTGGAAATCGCGACGACCGGGACGTTGTACTTCTTGACCAGCGGCAGGACGAGCTCCATCCGCTCCTCTTCGCCGGTGACGGAGTTCAGCAACGGGCGGCCTTCACAAGCAGCCAGTCCGGCCTCCAAAGCGCCGGGGACCGAGGAATCAATGCACAAAGGCACGTCGACAATCGCCTGGATCCGCGTGATCAGTTCCTTCATCAGCGGCGGTTCGACAAAGTTGTTGTCGGCGTAGCGTGGATCGACCGCCATCTTGTTGGTGAATACCGCGCCCGAGTTCACGTCAAGCACGCCAGCCCCGGCAGCGACCTGCGCAATCGCGTCAGCTTCGACCGTGGAAAAATCTCCGGCCTCCATTTCGGCGGCGAGTTTCTTGCGTCCGGTGGGATTGATCCGCTCTCCGATCACGCAAAAGGGCTGGTCGAACCCGATGATGGTGGTTCTGGTTCTGGATTCGACGATCGTACGGGTCATATGTGGTCCTTACGCGTTGGCGGCGGGCACGCCAGCGGCGCCGCCGTGGTCTGTTACCCAGGTTGCATTGGTCTTGATCCCGCCCAGCGGAAAGAAATGCACCTGCGTGATGTTGAAATCGGGAGTCTTGGCCGCATGGACGGCGAGGGCCGCCACAACCTCGGTCGGCTCGTAGGGTAGCAGCAATTTGGTCACGTCCATCGCCCGCTTCTGCAACACGCGCAAGGACGGACCGACTCCGCAGGCGATGGCGAACTTGATCATCGTCTGCAACTTGGCGGGACCGGCGATGCCGATATGGATCGGCAGAGTAATGCCCGCACCGCGCAGCGCATCGGCCCAGGCGATGATCGGTTTGCTTTCGAAACAGAACTGGGTGGCCAGTGCCATCTCGGCGTCGGTCGTCTCGTTGAACTTCTGCTTCCAGCGCAGCGCGTCCATCACGGCACGATCCGACCCGTCGGGGTCGATATCCTTGTTGCCTTCGGGGTGGCCGGCGACGTGCAGGCGTTTGAAGCCCGCCTTGTCAAACAGGCCGGTTTCCAGCATCTGCATCGAACTGTCGAAATCGCCGTGCGGCGTGGTCACGCCCCCGGCCAGTAACAGCGCCTGATCCACACCTGCCTCGCCGGAATACCGCGCGATCCAGTCGGCCAGCATCGCCTTGTCCTTGATGATCCGCGCCGGAAAATGCGGCATCACCTTGTAGCCCTCGCCGGTCAGCCGCTTTGCTGTGGCGACCATGTCGTCGATCGGGGTGCCGTCGATATGGGCGACATAGACGCGGGTGCCGTTTGGCAGGATGTCACGAAACGAATCGACCTTATCGGCGGTACGCGGCATCACCTCAATCGAATAACCTTTGAGAAACGCCTCGACATCCGGATTTACGACGTCGTCGGCAAAGGATTCTCTTCTCTTCAAAAACGGGAGCAGGGACACGACGGCCTCCTTGAAACGGGATGTTGGGGACAGGGGTTCAGTCAATTCCAGCCATCATTGGCGATCAGCGTCTTGATCCGGGTCTGGTCGTATTCGGCAATGATCCGATCCGCCTCGGCGCGGGCCACGGTTTCGTCATCCGGCCCATCGACGGTGATGGGATCTGCCTTGCGCCACGCTGCAAGGTAATCGTCTGTCCCCGCCGCGCCGGTCTTCATCGCCGCCCGGTCGATCGCCTGTTCAAAACGTTCCGGGAGTTGGATTTTATGCCCGCGGCGGCCCTTGCCGACGATGATCTGCGCGGGGATGTCGCGCCAGTAAACGATGGTGACGTCGGGCATTTCTGATTCCCCTGCCTGCAGTTAGCGCGGTTCTACGCGGACCCATGCGTCGTGCGGTGTCGGTTTTCGACATCGTGGCCGCTTTTGGCGACCTAACAGAATCCGCCGCCGCGTTCCACATGCAGCGATTCCAGAAATTCGCATGTTTGTCATGAAACCTGCTTGCAGGCTTGCGCGGTCGGGATTGCGGCCTTAGGCTAGGATCAACTCGAAAATGGAGGGCGTGAGTGATGACGCCCAAGCGTCCCGATGGTGCGGGCGCGTTCCCGAAAGCGGTCGAAAGCCCCGCGCCTGAACCACCCGATCCTGCGACACTTTATGCCGCACTGGATCTGGGAACCAACAGTTGCCGAATGCTGATTGCCCAGCCCAAGGGCAGCCAGTTTCACGTCATCGACAGCTTTTCCAAATCAGTGCAACTTGGTCAAGGCCTTGAAAGCACTGGAAAACTTAGCCGGTCATCGATGAACCGCACGATTTCGGCGATGCGTGTCTGCAAGCAGAAACTGGCCCGCCACAACGTCAGGCATATGCGACTGGTTGCGACCGAGGCCTGCCGACGGGCCCGCAACGGCGCCCAATTCATCGCGCAGGTCAAGCGAGAAACCGGTCTGACCCTGGAAATCATCCAGCCCGAAGAAGAGGCGCGGCTGGCGGTTATTTCCTGTGCGCCCCTGGTCAGCGTCAAGACCGAACAGTTGCTGGTCGTCGACATAGGCGGCGGATCGACCGAATTGGTCTGGATCGACCTGACCAACGTCGAAGCCCGCGAACGTCCCCGCGCCATCATGCGCCTGCATCGCGGGTTCATTCAGGATCCGGGGCCGTTTCAGGCCGCCAAGGTTGTCGATTGGATATCGGTGCCTTTGGGTGTCGCGACGTTGCGCGACCATTTCTCGGATGTCGAGGATGACGCCGCCCGTTTCGCCTTGATGAGCTGGTTCTTCGAAGAGAACCTGTCGAAGTTTTCGCCCTACGCGTCCGAGCAAGCCCGCGAAGGGTTCCAGATCATCGGCACGAGTGGCACCGTCACCACCGTTGCCGCCAGCCATCTGGGCCTGCGCCGCTATGATCGCACCAAGGTCGATGGGCTGCGCATGACCACCGACCAGATCGACGCCGTGATCCGCGAATATCTCACCCTTGGCCCGACCGGGCGGCGCAACGACCCCCGTATCGGCCGCGACCGGCAGGCGCTGATCATGTCGGGGGCGGCGATCCTGCAGGCGCTGATGCGCCTCTGGCCAACCGACCGGCTGTCGGTCGCCGACCGCGGCCTGCGCGAGGGGCTGCTTTATGCCCAGATGAGCCGCGACGGGGTGCTGGAGGACGGTCCGTTCTAGGGGGTGACGCGCGGGACGCGCGCCAGGTTTCCAGGCAGCCGCAGCAAGCTGGAGAGATACGATGAGAAAACTTCAAAGCCAGGGCGTGCATCACATCACCCTGACCGGCGCCGACCGGCAGATCTCGATCGATTTCTGGGAAGGCGTGCTGGGCATGCCGTTCGTGTTCGATCAGCCCAATCTGGACAATCCCGGCGAGGGGCATATCTA
>JBBKXP010000317.1:0-3056 GCA_037969545.1 Paracoccaceae bacterium
AGGTGAGAACATGACTTGCGCTGTGCCAAGATGCTGTGTCTGGTTCGGTCTGAATGAATTCGCAATCAACCCGGTAGTGTGGCAGTTGCCGGAACGACTTCGGACTTTAGTCGCAAGGAACCGGAGCTGTCGACGATCGGAGCTTGAGCACGGGCGCAAGGATTTCGGTTCGCGGAGATGATGGGTGAAACACCATCTCCGCCGCGATCCTGCCCTTTGTCGCATTGGCTGAGTCGATAACGGTCAGTGGTGGAACGGATATCGCGGCCTCAGGGATATCGTTGAAACCGACGACCGAGAGGTCACGGGGGACGTCCAGCCCCCTTATTCGAGCTTCGTTCATGACGGCAATTCCTTGCATCGCCGACATAGATAAAATTGCGGTTGCACCGAAGGAGTGGTCGAGGAGCAGACTAGCGGCAGTATTGTCCGATGGATGGGCCTGGACCACCGGTATGTCGTCGAGAGAAATCCGGACCTCGGCCAAAGCGTCGCCGTATCCTTTCATCTTTTCCTGATCTATTGGCATCCCTGCAATTGCTGGATCGCGGATTTCGCCCGGTGGATAGTAACGGGCGGAACTGAGTTCCCTGAGGAATGACATGATCGCAAAGCGCCTGTGGCCCAGATCGACTAGATGACGCGCAGCCGCGTAGCCACCGCGCCTTGCATCGATCCGGACGCTGTTTACGTCCGGTCCAGGATCGAAATCCACGACGGCATAGGGCAGGCGTCGCAGGCGTGCAGGCTCTACGACCGAGATATGCTCGACCTGACCAAAGATGAAACCGTCAACGAGCGCCGATCCTATGGCATCGGAACCAAAAGGATCGGGGATGATGACCAAGTTCGCATTATTTGCATCGCAGACTTCCGCGACGCCGCCCATGAATAGCCGGAACGAGCTGTTCAAGAGTGCATCGGTAACTCCAAACCGCATAGGTGCTACGATGCCAAGGGCATTCACCTTACCATTTCGCAAAAGCCTTGCTGCAGGGTCGGGCCCAGCATAGCCCAGCACTCGCGCAGCAGCTTCGACCCGCGCTCGGACTTCCGTGCGGACTTTTAGCGGATGCGCAAAGACATTGGACGCGGTCCCGAGAGAAACGCCCGCGGCCGCCGCCACTTCTGCAAGTCTGGGCTTGTTCCTGCCTGCCATACCCTTCTCTAGGGGAGATTTTGAATCGATCCAACCGTCAAGTTGACAGAAGTCGGAACGAGGCGCAAAATAAATTTTGGATCGATTCAAAAACTGATTCTAAGCCTATCTGTCGCTTAGAGAGAAATCCACAAGGAGGGAAAATTGGCATGGCACAAAAGCTTATTTCCGATTCGGACATGGATATCGCGCAACTGGCGCATGTCGAGCTTCTAACGCCGGACCTCGACGCATCAGCTGAGTTCTTTACAGGCCTTCTTGGGTTGCACCAGACAGAACGTACGGCGCACTCAGTATACCTTCGCGGATACGAAGAGCAGTACCATCATTCCCTGAAGCTCACCAAGTCGTCGCAGGGCGGCCTGGGACATGTGGGCTGGCGGACCAGGAGTCCTCAGGCGCTCGAGAGTAAGGCGGAGCGGATTTCGGAAAGCGGGCGCGGGCTGGGATGGTCTGATGGGGATACGGGTCATGGTCCGGCGTACCGATTCAGGACGCCGGGTGAACACGAGATGGAGATCTTCTGGGAGGTGGACTACGCAGTGCCGCCAGCCGGACAGGGTACGCCATTACGCAACCGGCCGCAGCGTCGACCCGCGCATGGTGTCCCGGCGCGACGCATCGACCATTTCAACCTTATGACCTCCGATGCGCGCAGCGACAGGAACTTCTTCGTGGACGTCCTGGGGTTTCGGGAGAGGGAACGCGTCGACCTACCTGATGGGGGTGTTCTCGCGAGCTTTCTGAGTGTCACCAACCTGTCGCACGATATTGCATTTGTACCAGAGCCGGGCGGCCAGCGCGGCCGCTTCCATCACCTGTGCCTCTATTATAGCTCGACCCAGCACCTGTTTGATCTAGCCGAACTGGCGAGGGAGCACGGCATCCGGGTCGAACACGGACCGGGCAGACACGGGATCGGCGGGGCAACCTTTCTGTTTCTGTTTGAACCGGGCGGAAACCGGATCGAGCTGATCGGTGATCCCGGCTATATGATCTTCGATCCAGCCTGGCGGACCGTCGTCTGGTCGGCCGCCGAACTCGATGTCGCAGCGGCATGGACGGGCGCTCCCATGCCGCCGTCCTTTTGGGAAATCGGCACGCCACTTCCATCGGACGAAGTGATGCCTGATGTTCGGACGCAATCGACATCGCAACACGCAGAGTCCCATTCCTGAAATGCTCGAAAATGAAAGGAGCGACAATGAAACCTCAAGCTGCTGCCCTTCTGGCCACCGCGGCCTTTCTCTCTGCTCAGATCTCTCTTGCGCAGGATGGAACCACGGCTGCCCGTGAAATCCTCAACCGGCACAACGCCGCATTTGCCGCAGGCGATGTAGATGCAATGCTTGCCGATTACTCCGACGATGCAATATTCATCACGCCGATGGGTGTCTTTCGCGGTACCGATGAGATCGGTGGCTTCTTTCAGAATGTCCTTGCCGAGTTCGCTAAACCAGGTGCGCGTTTTGTCGTGAAACAGACCGAATTCGACAAGAATGTCGCTTACTTTTTATGGGAGGCGGAGACTGCCGACAACGTCTATGAGATCGGCGGAGACACCTTCGTAATCGAAAATGGGAAGATCGCCACACAGACCCTCACCTTGAAAGCTGTTCCAAAGTAGAGTGCGATCAAGCAAGGGCTGGACGTTCGCTGCGCACCGATTTTACTTTGACTTCAAGCCGATTGCGCCAGTTGAGGTCAATTATCTGGAGGTCCGCTTCGTCCCGCAACTAAGTAATGTGTGCTGTCAGACCAATTCGAACTGGTCTCTGCAAGGACAATATGACCGCCTCTATGCTGTGCCGAGATCGCGCCACTCGGTGAGAGCAGCGGCGCGGTTAAGCTTGAAATTGGGTCGCGTTGAGAGGCTGCGTTCCTGATTAAAGTGATT
>JBBKXP010000318.1:0-2773 GCA_037969545.1 Paracoccaceae bacterium
GGCAAAGGCGGCGCGGTATGACCAAGGACCGCCTCTACCTCTACGACACCACCCTGCGCGACGGGCAGCAGACCCAAGGGGTCCAGTTTTCCACGGCCGAGAAACAGCGCATCGCGACCGTGCTCGATACGCTCGGCCTGGATTACATCGAGGGCGGCTGGCCGGGGGCCAATCCGACGGACTCGGATTTCTTCGCTGCCGCGCCGCAGACCCGCGCGACGCTGACCGCGTTCGGCATGACCAAACGCTCCGGCCGCTCGGCGGAAAACGACGATGTGCTGGCGGCGGTCATCAATGCCAAGACGCCTGCCGTCTGTCTGGTCGGCAAGAGCCATGAATTCCACGTGACCACGGCACTTGGCATCCCACTCGATGAAAACATCGCCAATATCGGGGCGTCATTCGCCCATCTCAAAACCTCCCAGCGCGAGGCGTTGTTTGACGCCGAACACTTTTTCGACGGCTACAAGGCTAACCCCGACTATGCGCTCGAGGCCATTCATGCCGCCCATGATGCAGGCGCCCGCTGGATCGTGCTCTGTGATACCAATGGCGGCACGCTGCCCGAAGAGGTGCGCCAGATCGTCACCGCCGTGATCGCCTCCGGTATCCCTGGCGATCACGTGGGCATCCATACCCATGACGATACCGGCAATGCCGTCGCCAACACGCTGGCGGCGGTGGATGCGGGCGCGCGGCAGATTCAGGGCACACTGAACGGTCTGGGCGAGCGCTGCGGCAATGCCAATCTGACCACGATCATCCCGACGCTGCTGCTCAAGGAACCCTACGCCAGCGCGTTTGAAACCGGGGTGACACCGAACGCACTGAAAGGGTTGCGACGGGCAAGCCGGATGCTGGACGATATCCTGAACCGGGTGCCGGCGAAGCAGGCGGCTTATGTCGGGGCATCGGCCTTTGCGCACAAGGCGGGCCTGCATGCCAGCGCCATCGCCAAGGATCCCACGACCTACGAGCATATCGACCCCGCGCTGGTCGGCAATAGCCGCATCGTGCCGATGTCCAATCAGGCCGGGCAGTCGAACCTGCGCGAGAGGCTGGGGCAGGCGGGGATCGAGGTCGCCAAGGACGATCCGGCGCTGCCGCGCATCCTCGACCGGATCAAGGAACAGGAGGCGCGGGGCTATTCCTACGACACCGCTCAGGCGAGCTTCGAGCTGCTGGCGCGCGACGAACTGGGCTTGCTCCCCGCATTTTTCGAGGTGAAACGCTACCGGGTCACGGTCGAGCGGCGCAAGAACAAGCGCGGGCGCATGGTGTCGTTGTCCGAGGCGGTCGTTGTCGTCAAGATCAACGGCGAGAAGGTGCTGAACGTCTCTGAAAGCCAGGGGCCGGACGGCAACGACCAAGGACCGGTGAACGCGCTGAGCCGCGCGTTGCAAAAGGACCTTGGCCCCTATCAGGCGATCATCGACGACATGAAGCTGGTCGATTTCAAGGTGCGGATCACCGATGGCGGCACCGAGGCGGTGACGCGGGTCATTATTGATTCCGAGGACGGGCAGGGGCGGCGTTGGGCGACGGTCGGCGTCAGTGCCAACATCGTCGATGCGTCCTTCGACGCATTGCTCGATGCGATCAACTGGAAGCTGGTGCGCGACGTGGCGCCCAAATGAAGCGGCGACGGGCGATGCCGCTGATCCCTGCCATCAACGGGGCGATCAACCAGCCGAACCTGCAATGAGTTATGTCGCCTGCGCCGCACTGGTCCAGCGCGGCGATCCGGACCGGTTTCTGGCCACCATGGCAGCGCCGCCGGCACGGCGCGGGCCACTGTTCACGCTGTACGCCCTGAACCTCGAAATCGCCCGCGCCCCCTGGGTCACCGCCGAACCGATGATCGCGGAAATGCGCCTGCAGTGGTGGCGCGACGTCGTTGACGGAATCGCCGAAGGCAAACCCCCAAGGGCGCACGAGGTGGCGGGGCCGCTTGCCGAGGTTATCGCCGCCCACGACCTGCCCGCCCTTCTGATCGACGCAATGATCACCGCCCGGCGGTGGGATATCGACAAGGAACCATTTGCGGATCCGGGCGCGCTTGATCGCCATCTGGATCAGACCAGTGGTAACCTGATGTGGCTGGCCGCGCTGACCTGCGGCGCCCCACCAACGCTGGAATCTTCGGTGCGTGATGTTGGCTATGGTCTCGGCGTCGCCAACTGGCTGCGGGCGGTGCCGGCCCTTGCGGCGCAGGGCCGGATACCTTTGTTGGACGGGACCGACGCCGGTGTGGCCGCACTTGCCCAGGTCGGGCTCGAGCGACTGGCGCGGGCCCGCAAGGTCGGTTTTGGCACCGCCACTGCCGCGCTTTTACCTGCATGGCAGGCGGCGACGATCCTGCGTCAGGTCGTGGCGAACCCGCGGCGTGTCGGTGACGAATCCCTTGGCACGTCGGTGTTCCGCAGCAAGGGCAGTCTGCTGATCAAATCCCTGACTGGGCGCTGGTGATCAGACCGCTTTCGGCCGCATCACCAGCCAGATCAGCGCCCCGCCCGCCAGCGTAAGGAATGGCACCATCGCCAGATTGACCGCATGCCAGCCCTCAACCGGGGTGCCGCCCGAACAGTTCATCAGCCCGCCCGAGGCGAGCGACGCAAAGGTGACGCAGCCGAAGACCATGAAATCATTCATCCCCTGCACCGCTCCCCGCTCGTGCGGCGCATGCGCCCCCGCCAGCATGGTCGTCGCGCCGATAAAGCCGAAATTCCATCCTATCCCAAGCAGGATCAGGGCGCCAAAGAAATGGGTCAAT